>CAZPHU010000063.1:0-22687 GCA_964586285.1 uncultured Fibrobacterota bacterium
GATTTCGCTCAGTGGCAGACTGAAGTATTCTTAACGGTTCCTTTCTGATCTGAACAAAAGGGAAAGTAATGCACATGCTAAAAAAACTACTAATATCAAGTATAATTGGAGTTCTGTTTCTGGGGTGCGCGAACATGAAAATTTCGCCGCTTCCCGAAATAGAGGAAAAGTTTACGAAGGCGGAAGAAGGAGAAACAAATCCCGATCTCGTTTATCGATTTTTCGATGAGGACTACGTCTCGGGAGGATACGCATACTGGTATCCCGATGAATCAAGGGTATATATTCCGGAGGAATCCGGAAAAAACGGTGAGGTTGCTTTGCAATTCGATCTTATTGCAAACGAGTTCTCCGGTGGGTCTGTATGCCTTTATAATCTTCTTTACGATGTTCAGCCTTATTACAGAACAGGTGGGCTTCAGTTCTGGATCAAAGGTTCAGAGGGGGGAGAGATCGCCTGGGTTGCCTTGGTTGACGATGAAAACAGCGACGGCGTAAAGACCGTTGTACGTTTACCATTGAATAACTACGGCGGAATTAAAAAGGAATGGACCAAAGTTACTATTCCGCTTGCGGATTTCGGTAAACGCGGAGTATACTGGGATGCCAAAAAGCGCGTTGAAGTACCCGAGTATTTCCAATGGGACAAGGTTGGTGAATTTCGCATCGAAATCAAAAAAGCAGACAACAAAAATTTTAGAGTCTGGGTTGATGATATTTTCGTTGTTAAAGATCAGTTCGAGCCTGCTCAGGAAGTTGAAGAAGAATACTGGGATGAAATAGAAGAGGAAATAACTCCACCGCCGGTTAGTGAAAGGCCAAATGTAGAGCGTGTTCATACGATATTTGATGGCGCTATGCCACCCGGCGGCTTTGCCTATGTATACGGTGGAAAGACAGCCTACGTAATACAGCCGACTACCGGTAGTGGAAATGTACTTGCAATGTATCAGGACAACACAGAGTATTCCGGTGTGACCCTTGCATTAGGAAATGGAAACAGCATCGACCTTACCGAAGAACGAAAGACAAGTGCGGGACTTGCTTTCTGGGCAAAAGCAGGGCCGAACATAACTAAAGTTGGTGTTGGTTTACTAGACGATGAGTCCGACGGTAAAAAGGTTCAGACCAAAAGGGATCTCGGCGATTTTGGCCAGATCGACACTACATGGAAGTATTTCATGATTCCGATCAAACAATTCGCACCACAGGGGAACTATTGGGACGAACAGAAGAAAGCTGAAGTCCTTGGTGATGTGCGCTGGGATCAGATCAATGAGGTACGGTTTTCAATTAATCGATTCGAAAACAAAATACCCGATGATGAACCGGTCAATATCTATGTCGATGAGATAACCATTATCGAAGATATACCGGGATATGTTGATCCGGAAGAGTTTTGGGCTGCTTTTGATTCGGATGAACCCGAAGTTCTTCTGCATGATTTTGAAGACAAGGTCGATCATAATTGGGAAGCCTCCGGAGGGCCAAAGTCAACGGTTTCTTATGACATAGTTGCGGTTGACGATGAAGATGAAAAATATGGTGAAAACGCCATGAAAATCGATTTCAAACTGCGGGACTGGTGTGATGTTGTTTATAATTATCAAAACAATAATGCTCCTAAACAGAAACGTGATTGGAGCAAACATTGGGGACTGCGTTTCTCGTTTTACACCGAAAGAGCTTATCAGGCTGTTACCGTCCAGATCGCTGATGCCGGTAACGAGCTATTTGTTCAAAACGTAGGTGGTAGAAGAGGATGGAACGAAATACTCGTACCATTCAAGGGATTTAACAAATTCCCTTATTATCAGCCGCCGGATGCCGAACTTAATGGACATTTTGATCTCGAAAATGTTGTTTCCATCGACTTTAAACCTTCCGGTGAGGGTACACAAGGCTCTTTCAAAGTAGACAATATTAAGTTAACTAACGAGAGGGAAATTGAAAGCCAGGAAGTTCCCGAACAGGTTGCTGTGAAGGTTAATGGGTCGTTTGATGAAACAATTACCGAAAGAATCAATGATGGTATATTCGGTATCAATGTGGCCCTGTGGGACGGCGACTTGCTAAAGCCGGAAACGGAAGAGTATGTAAAGGCCGTAAATCATGGAGTGCTTAGATATCCAGGTGGTTTGCGCGCCGATGATGATCATTGGCAGGAAGTATTGGACGCAAAGGATTGGATGGTCGATACAGATGAATTCTGGGAATTTTGCCAAAAGACCAATACTACGGCCATGATTACCGTCAATTTTGGTCGTGGTACACCGGAAGAGGCGGCTGCGTGGGTTGAGCACATGAACATCAAGCACAAAGCCGATATCAAGTACTGGGAAGTTGGTAACGAGCTTTAT
This sequence comes from uncultured Fibrobacterota bacterium, assembly GCA_964586285.1. Classification (GTDB taxonomy): domain Bacteria; phylum Fibrobacterota; class Chitinivibrionia; order Chitinivibrionales; family CAYFVL01; genus CAZPHU01. The sequence goes on from CAZPHU010000063.1 coordinate 2,361, forward strand.
GGTGACTGGCATAACAATCACTGTACAGCCGAGGAATATGGAAAGAGAGCCGCAGAATTCATTAAAGCGATGAAAGCGGTCGATCCGACTATTAAAGTTACCGTTGTCTGGGTGCTTGAAGGTGATTGGAACAGGGAAGTGTTCGAATATACCAAGGATCTTGCAGATGGTGTCATTGTACATCATTATCCACAGCACTACGGTCAGGAAAATGATCTTGCACTTCTCTCTGCGCCGCAAACACTTGATGAAATTCTTCCGGGTGTTCGTGAACAGATCGAAAAATGGGGTAATCCAGAAAGAGATTATGAAATCTGGTTGACGGAATGGAATTCGGTAGACTTTAATCCGGGACCACAGACACTGCAGCCGGTGAATGGGTTGTTCGTCATCGACTATCTAGGTGTACTTACGCGCCACAATATCGAGCAAGCTTCTTATTGGGATGTTCACAATTCTGTGACACCTGAGGGAGGTGACTATGGGTATTTGTCTCGTACCGGGGCGCCCGATGGTGATAATGTTCCAAGGCCATCATACTGGGCATTTCGACTGGCGAGTAAGTCTCTACGCGGGAGGCTTGTAAAATCAGAATCAAGCAATGAGGATGTTACCACCTATATGACGGAGAAGGAAAATGGTGATAAAACTCTTCTGATTGTCAACAAGCAAAAGAAGACAAAGGCTAACGTTACAATCGATATTCCAGGATTCGAAGGTAATGCAATTATCGAGAAGTATGAGCCTGAAACATCTCGCGATGGTCTTCCGCAAGAGAATATAGCAGTTAAGAAAGGTACTACGGTTACAATACCGGGATATAGCGCCTGGGGCATAACAATACCTGCAAATTAATAGCTGTTTTCTTACTGACTCCTTCAAGCCCGTGTTCCATTATGAATGCGGGCTTTTTTTAGGTCCGCCCGGCAGGGCGCGCCTTGCTTGGGGAACATAAGCTGTCGTGGAGTTGTAAACGAAGCAATAAAGAAAAGAAAAAAGGGCGATTACATACATCAATCTAAGAGAGATTTTATTTCTCATTAAGTAAAAATGCTTACAGGAGGAAATAACCCGATATCATCCGGTGGAAAAAGGAGAAAAGTACGTCGATAAATATCAAAAAGGGAGATGAAAAGATAAATATGGGTGTCGGTCATAAAAGTGAATCAGATCCAAAAATTCCTGCACGCGTCGTAGAAATAAATTGGGAGACATGGCACTTCACCGAACATGCGGTACTATGTTTTATACAAGAAGATGATAAACTTATGCTTATCTACAAGAAAACCGGCCTGGGGAAAGGAAAAGTAAACGCGCCGGGGGGTAGAATTGAACCAAATGAGAAACCGTATGATGCGGCAGTGCGTGAGTGCCGGGAAGAGATCGGGATAACTCCTTATAACCTTTATCAAGTCGCCGAGCTGCAATTTATTTTTATCGACGGATACTCACTTCATGGTACAGTTTTTTGGGCTGATAAGCATACTGGTAAACCTGTATCCACAGTTGAAGCAGATCCTTTCTGGTGTAAAATAGAAGAGATTCCGTACCAAAAAATGTGGGAGGATGATAAGTACTGGCTTCCAAAAGTGCTCGCAGGAGAGCATGTGCTGGGAAGGTTCATTTTTGACCAGGATCGTATGCTCGATTACACACTACTACCCTTACACTTGAAAAATTGAACGCACCTCACAATTGACGGCAATCCTTCGACTGGTTTTAAGGGAAAAACAATTGCTCTCCATTTAGAAACTATTACGCTGGAATCAGATCCGTGAAGGAAAACAACGAGATCGAAATACCTTTACCCGCCCGATTTTTTGGCCTTAAATCCACGTGCGGAAAGCTCCTTAAGTATAATATCCCGGAAATCTCCCTGGATTTCGATGTTGTTGTTTTTTACGGTGCCGCCGGTACCGCATCGCTGCTTCAATTCTTTTGCTAACGAATGAATATCATCTGTTTCGCTAAGGCCGGTGATTATAGTTACACCTTTGCCTTTACGCCCTTTTCGCTCCAGGTATATACGTAATATTCCGTCACCACCCGGTGCTTTAGATCTTTTTTTACAGACACATTTTTCAGCTGCGCAACCGCACTCGGGACATGTTCTGCCCTGTTCCGTAGAATATACGATTCCAAGATGTTTGTTATCTCTATAGAATGTCATACAGCCTCCGTTAAAAGAGTTTTTGCAAAATAGTGCTTTTTAGGTTTATCCCGGGGTAAGACAGGCTACAAGCGTGTTAATTTTCGATATAGCGGATTATTTCGATTATGTTTCCCACAAGAAATATTCTCCCAGATTACCCTCACCAGATTCATAAGTTGGTGATTGCTGCTGAGCAACAAATGAAGGGGAATTGTCAACAATAGCCATACAAAGATCAATCATATGGTTGACGTCTTCTTTGTTCACATACTCTTGTTGAATTTGTATCATTTCGCGGTTTCGATTATGATAGTTGGCCAGAGGTACACAAACGGCACCGGTCAAATATCCATGTCTTTGATAGACGGAAGCTTCACAACGACCGCCATCCATAAGTTTACGTTTATAATTGAAATCACTTCTGTTGTTTTTCAGTAATGCTGCGGTCTCGTTAATAAAATTTAAGACTGTATTGTTAAAAACCCCTCTCTTATCCCCGACGCGAATAACAACCCCGTCACCTAAGGATATTCCCGGAAGCCTGCTGCTTGTTTCGACCGAAATCAGAACACTTTCATCGGGTATCATTTGAGATTTGCATAATTGTTTTGCTCCATGTAAGCCGGCTTCTTCCGCACAGGTGAAAATTCCCAAAAACCTGCGCTGAATTTTTTTCTTTACACATTCATCCAGCATGCATAGAATAGTTGCGCAGCCTACCAGATCATCACATGCTCGACTGTATAAAGCCGAGCGCTTCTCCGAAAATGGGGGCAGGTCCCACATCCCTAAATCACCCGATTTTACTTTCCCGTCGACATTAATCGATACCCTTCGGCATCGATTAGAACTAACTTTTTTAACCTTATGTATAGTACCGGTTACTTCTCCTTTATCAGTGAAGATGCGTACAGATGAAGATTTAAAAAAGGAATCATCAACCCCCCCGTAGAAAAGGGCGGATGTTTGTCCTCTGTCACTGTCTGATTCAACGATGAATCCGGGGTGATCCATATGCGCAGAAAAACCAAAAATGGGGTTCTTATTTCCGTTGCCGTAACAGGCAATGATATTACCAAAGCGATCTTCCGTGAATTGGATGTTTCTTTGTCTGCAAAAGGATTTTACAAATTCACCTACTGAATGTTCTCGAAATGGAGCAGTTGGAATACTGCAAACCTCTTTGATAAGGCGCTTGCGCGCATAACTCATAACCGATGCTCCCTATTTCCTGCAACTTGCATCATATCATTTGTAGATGTGGAGAAAACGAATTTCTCAAAGAGCCATATGATTGTATTGATGATTACTAACACAATTATCCCCGAAAGCCCCGTGATGCCTATGAGCAGCTCATTGCCCCCTTCAAGCATAAGCAGGGCAATCACGGGGGATGCATTGATCGTGCCATGTAAGACAGCCGCAACTATCACCGATTTTCCCCTGTATCTTACCCAGGCAAATAATGGAGAGAGCGCAACCGTCCAGGCAATCATGGCAAATACTCCTATTACTCGGTAATTTGGAAAATTGTGACCCATGAGTATGATTGGAGCATGCCAGATTCCCCATATGGTTCCGACGAGAAAAGAAGATTTCCAGAACCCAAGGTCTTTTAACTCGTTTTGAAGTAAACCGCGCCAGCCAATTTCCTCGCCAAACCCAAGCAGTGCGTTGATTGTGATGCCCGCAATCAAGGCTTGTAAAGCGGAAAGGAACAAAGGATGAACCGGTAAGTCATGGAGCTGCTGTCTGATGTTCTCGATTTGTTCGGCGGACAGATCCTGGGTCATTCGGTCAAGCATTCCGGTAAAATCGGGTGAGAACCGTACCGAAGGAAGTAGCAAGCTGATTCCAAAGGACGCAAAGGCAATTACGGGAGGTAACATCCAGGCAATTAGCCACCATCGGTTCCATGAAAAGCGAACATCCAGATTCCGGAAAAAAGACTGTTTAAAAATGATGGTCTGAACTAAAATTGTTGAGATTAGGGGGACCAGCATATAAAACATCGCAACTATTCCGCCGGAAGTTCCCCTCCATCTACCACCGGATGCAGCATAAATAGCAATAAGTAGCCCACTCAGGAGATATGTTATTGCTATAAACAGTAGAACCTTTTTGATTCTAAGCGTCATGCCGTTCTCCAGATGAGTTATACGGATCGATAACGATTATTTGCGAATGCGAAGAATATAGAAAACATTTGCCGGTTTTAAGCATCAGCAAAAAGATGTGTATGATTTTAGTTTGTCGTTTCTATGCTTCCTGTCTATGTTGTTGTTCTCGGTCTTTTGAAAGCATCTTAAGGTGCAAAGGTTGAATTTCTTCACCCCAGTACACGGTTCGATGAGGAAATGGGATTTCGATTCCTAGTTCGTCGAATCGCTTTTTCAGTCTTCTTCTATATTCCCGCCCCACGGCCCACTGCATTATAGGTTTTGTCTTGATTCTTCCCTTAACGACAACGGCACTGTCGCCGAATGAATCCACTCCAAAAATTTCCATCGGTTCAAGAATTTTCTCTCCGAATTCGGGATCGTTAGACAACTCAGCCGCAACCTCTTTCATGATTTCAGCCACTTTGTCGGTGTCTTCCTTGTACGCTACACCAATATCAAACACCATGGCAGACCATTCTTTTGTCATGTTACTCATGGAATTTACTTTGCCGTTCTGAAAAATATGCACGACGCCCGAAAGATCCCGGAGCGTGATAGTTCTCAGGCCTACTGATTCGACAAGCCCCCCTGTACCGTTTATAATTGCAACATCACCGGCTCTAATTTGGTTCTCAAGCAGCATGAAAAACCCACTAATCACGTCTCGAACGAGTTCCTGAGACCCAAAACCCACGGCGAGACCGATAATTCCGGCACCTGCAATCAAAGGTGCGATATCTATCCCGATCTTCCGAAGAAAAATCATTAATATTATCGTCCATATTCCAATTCGAGCGGCGGAGCCGAGGATCCCAATAAGAGTGTCGGTTCTTTTTTCAAGCTCGTCCGTGTTGAGGTCTTTTCCTTTTCGTAATTGTTTGATCATTAGTCCGCGAGTTTTGTGAAGTCCGAATCGCATGACCTTCAATGCTATAACCGCTACTATAAAAAGTACAACCATTGAAGGGATTGCGGTAATTAGCCATTGTGTGACTTGAGTAATTATAACTTCCCAAAATTCAGCTGTAAGCCACCTATCCTCAAACATAAAGAACTCCACAAATAAACCGGGCAAAAATCAATCAAACATCGACATATAATATAACTGCAGCGATATACTCGAGCAACTTTCATGCCTCCCCTCCATTGGTGTCAAGAGAGAATTGTTATATTCCATTAGATCTCTTTTTATTAAGCCGGCGCGCTTTTTGAGACAAGGCGTGTAGGGATTATGAAATGATAACTCTTTGGCCAGGGCACCAGTGAGATTATCTTTTTTGGTACGCCCGTGAATCATTATCACACATACTAATGATTTGCATTATATTTCGTGTAGATACGTATTCATTGCCGTAAAAGAAAGGAGTTCGCTATGAGGTACGAAAAAGGTGATAAGGTAGTTTATGAGCGTGCCAAAACTTCAAATCATCCGGGGCCAAGGGCAAAGGAAATACACCCGGCAATGCACGGAGAAAGTTATTTCTATAAAGTCGATAAATTCTGGACGGTAAGTCAGATTATTGACGACAAAACACTGGTGGTTGTGACACGTACAGGCAAGTCTCACAAAATAGATATCAACGACCCAAGGTTACGTAAGGCTACTCTTCTGGAGCGCATAAAAAATGCCGATCGTTTTCCGTCTCTCGAACAGGTATGAACTTTTCGGCGGTAACTCATAGAGCATTATAATTGGAGGGCGGCAGGTTAAATTTAAAAGTCGGGACGTGTCCCCTCTTCGAAGATTGTGACTACTAGTGAATCATTGTATTCGATGAGGGCAAAGGCAGTGTCTCGATCTCTTTCAATATTGAATTTAATTGATTTCGAAAGTGCAGCCGTGTTTTTTTCCAGCTTTAAGACAGATCTTAACTCGTGTGTAGTGTCGGATTTGATCTTTTCGGAAAAGTTAGTTACCGAACTGGATGAATCCTTCTGTTCATAAATGGGCTCACCATTAAGTGTCACGGTAAGAGTATCTTTGGCGAATCTTCCTGTTACGAATATCTCAAGAGTGGTTTGTGATATATCCTGTTCTGTTGATTCTTCCTCGCCCCCCGGTGCATTGGAAAGATCTGAACAAAATATCAGCAGGAAAAACGATGTAACAGCGGCAATAGAAAAGATTCGTGACATAAAGTGCTACCTTGCAATGGAAGAACAGTTTAGCTAAAAATAGGTTACCGGGTTAAGACAGTTCAAGGAAATACTTTATTTTGAGCAGATGCTGTGTATGAAGGAATATTTTGCATAACGGAAGAAGGCTTAAAATCAAAAAGGCACCTAAGGTGCCTTTTTGATTTTCCTAAGCAGAAAAGAAAACTAGTAATGATCAAAATCCTCATTTAAATCTTTATAATGAATATATCTGTTCTGGCTGCCGTCAGTTATAGTAGAGTCATAGGTTGGGTGGGATGTCTTTACCCATTTCGGTTTGTCGTCCACCTTTTTCAATTCGGTAAAATCTTGTTTAACAGCAGCAAATCGATCTGCAATCAGATGAACCGTATCGGCAAACAGGTCGAATTTTCCGTAAGAGCGAAATTCCCAGTCTTCCTTTAGAAACTGTCCACTCTTTCCTTTTTTCTTTTCGATGAAAGATGCACTACCGTCTCTATTAAAGGTGAATATTTTGTACTGAACAGCATTGACGGTAGGATCACTCTCCTTGGTTATCTTGTCCTTGAACACCCACCTTCCATAAACCTTGGGTCTGTATTCGGATGCGATTTTTTCGAATTTTTCAAGCTGAGGAAGATACTCTACCAGCTCTTTGGCTTTGGCTTCAGCCTGTAAAAGCCAATTCATTTGTGCGAAAGAATCAACAACCGCGACAAGACTGTCGAGCCGTTTTTCTTGGAGCCCGCTGAGTTCTTTACGTTTATCGCTGAAAACACCTTTAAGCGAATCGATATAGGGACGAAGGCGTTCCAGATCTTGAGTATAGTTTTGCTCTGCCTGTGAGATTAGAGTTTCCATCGAATCGGCACTTGCACGTGCCAATGCGCCGTTTCCACGCTTTTTGGCGTCACGAGCCTGATAGACAAAAACTTTTGCAGGTGACAACAGGCTGTCGGGAACGCCTTTTTCAAGGAGAGTTTCGATACGTTTCTCTGCATCCGCCAATTTACTGTCACTTACACCACAACCTATCATGGTTACTATAGCGGTTAAGCTGAGAAAAACTACAATAGACCTTTTCATAACTGATCCTCCGCAGGATATTTAAGTTGTATTTTGAGGCATTTTCGGTGGGGAAACCAAAACTAAAGATACGTTCGAAAAAACAGCTCAGTCAAGAATATAATGTATGATGCGCAAAAACTTTCAAAATAATAATCAAAACAGATGTTTTGTAGGCAGTCATCAGATAAAAAAGATACATGTGAACTAATCTAGATCGGTTCACATGTATCTTCAAATCCGCACTTTGTATCAATTTACCTTGTACGCAACGAAAAATGAGCTGTTTCGTCGTTGAACATAAAACATCACGGAATCACCCTTCTTCAAACCCTTAACGGCCTTTTTGAAGCTGGAGACATTAGAGACACCTATTTGTCTTCCGTCGACGGTTACTTTTCGAATAAGGTCGTACTGTTGTAACCCCGCTCGAGCCGCCTTGGATGTCGCTTCAATCTCCAGGATTAGAACACCCTCGGTATTGTCGGTCAGGTTCATTTTCTCACGGAATGTATCCGTAAGATTTCCGACTGTTATGCCAAGCTTTTTGGTGTAATCGGCTCCGCTTTCATCCGATTTTTTTTCATCGCTACGGCTACCGTTAAAGTCGTTGGTAGCAATCTTACTTTCATCACGTTTTGCAAGGATTACCTGCACAGTCATTTCTTTGCCATTTCTGATAATCTTTGCAGGTACCTTTTTGCCGGGCTCTATTCCAGCGACCGCAAACATCAATTCATTTGCGCTTTCGGTTCTTTTGCCGTCTATCGATATTACGACATCGCCTGGTTTTATACCCCCCTTATCAGCGGGCTGGCCTGCGAAAACGTCATTGATAAGCACACCCTTGCGCGTTTTTAATCCGAGAGCTTCTTTTTTGTCCTGATCTATATCCGATATCTGAACGCCCAACCAACCACGCTGTACCTCGCCGTGATAGATAATCTCTTCCATAATCCATTTAGCCATATTAATCGGGATCGCAAAGCCGATTCCCATATATCCGCCCGATCTTGTATAAATCATGGTGTTAATGCCGATGAGTTCGCCGTTTATATTGACTAAAGCCCCACCGGAGTTTCCCGGATTAATTGCGGCATCGGTTTGGATGAAGTTTCGATATTGGGTCATTCCGGCCCCAACTGAGCTTCTTCCTACCGCCGAAACGATTCCGGTTGTAACGGTTGAGCTGAGATTGAAAGGGTTACCGATTGCCATACACCAGTCGCCGGGACGTAAATCGTCGGAATCGCCGAGATAGGCGACGGGTAGGTCTTTAACGTCTTTTGTGATCTTAATCACCGCAACATCTGAAAGAGAATCGACACCTACGATTTCCGCCTGAAACTCTCTTTCATCAGCCATCGTCACCACGATTTCATCGGCTTCGCCAACCACATGGTAGTTTGTGAGAATGTATCCGTCTTTGGATACGATCACCCCGGAGCCGAATCCACTCTTGGGAATATGCTGCTCCTGTTGCCTGGGTGCTCGTCTGTTGTTGGGGTTTCCGAAAAAATCTTCAAAGGGACTGCCCCAGAAAAATTGAGAGAACGGGTCCCGGTAAACGACCGTATCGATTTTCGTGCTGGTGACGGATACTACGGTAGGTATAACCTGTTCTGCAATATCGGCAAACATCGTCTTAAACGCTTCATATTGAGGAGACGATTGAACGGACGGGGGATTTTCGGCTCCAAATTTGACCGTCCCCTGTTTTGGCTTCTGCTCATCGGCAAATGAGAATTTACAACTAAAGGCAAATATGCCAGCGATAATTAGGACAACTGTAGCTGATGCTACAGGCTTTTTTAATCGCATGAGTTCCTCCTGGATACAGTAGATTTGATAGGTTCCTTTATCACTGAAAGAATATTTCGGACGGCTAAAAGAAGTTATTGTTCACCGACGAAAGCTATTCAGGTGGGAATCAGAGCCAGCTACCGTATTAGTCGCGAATGTTTGGTCCATGCGCAAATTTAAACATTTTCGGGCATATCTTTGTCGAGACGCACTACATTCGCGGTTCCGCCCTCTACAAATGACTGCTCCGAAATGCGGGTAAGGACGGCGTTTTGACAAAATTCCTGCAAGGTGAGGCTTCCTACGTTGCACATCGTCGAGCGCAATTTGGCGCAAGTGATATTTAAAACGTCCTTCACCGACCCAACGATCGGTACATAGGCATCAACGCCTTCTTCAAATTTCATCTCGCCCACAGTATTGTACCTTTGCCAATTGCGCGCCCTGTTGCTTCCTTCTCCCCAATAAGGTTTGTAGACTCTTCCATTGATAGAGACTCTGGGGGTTGGGCTTTCATCTGTCATGGCAAAATATCGGCCCATCATAACCAGGTCGGTCCCAAGAGCCAGCGCTATTATTATTTGGGTGTCGTTTGCAAGGCCCCCGTCGGAGCATACGGGAATATAGGTACCAGTTTGCTCATAATAGCGGTTACGTTCGGCAATTACCTCTCGTAGCGCCGAAACCTGCCCGCGGCCAATGCCTTTTTGTTCACGTGTTATACAGATTGAACCTCCCCCTATCCCAACCTTGACAAAATCCAGATCGGCCTCCGATGCCAGATACCTGAAGGCCTCAGCCGATACGACATTGCCCCCGCCGATTACAACCGAGTCGCCGTACTTTTGGCGTATCCAAAGAGCCGCGTCCCTTTGAAACTCGCTGTATCCGTCTGATGAATCAAATGAGAGTACGTCCGCACCAGCTTCTATTAGAGCAGGCACTCTTTCTTCGTAGTCGTGGGTATTGATGCCTGCTCCTACGCTCAGCCTCTTTCGTGCATCCAATAACTCATTGGGGTTATTGCGGTGATCGACATAATCCTTTTTAAAAACGAGCGAATGAAGGTGGCCCTTCTCGTCCAGAATCGGCAGGCATTCCTTCTTATGATTGTGCAGAAGCCGGTTTGCTTCATGCAGCGAGATTCCAACCTTTCCGTGAACTACATTTTCCACACTCGTCATGTATGAAGATACCGATGTGCTCAGGTCGTCTTCAAACTCCCAGAAGTCCTTATCGGTAAGGATTCCCAAAAACTTCCCTTTATTGCTGCCGTCGTCTGTTACCGCAAGTGTTGAATGCCCGGTTCTTTTTGTAAGGGCGATAGCCTCTCTTAAGGCTGTATCCGGGCGTACGTTGGAGTCACTTTCTACAAAACCGGCCTTGTGTGCTTTTACCCGGCTTATCATGGACGCCTGCTGATCGATAGGTTGAGAGCAGTAGATAAAGGCCAGACCACCGAGTCTTGCTAAAGAAATCGCCATATCCGGTCCTGAAACCGCCTGCATACTTGCCGTCACAAAGGGTATATTTAATTGTAATCGCGATTCTTCTCCTTTGCGATGTCTTGCTATAGGCGTTTTAAGGGAAACATTGGAAGGGATGTGATTTCTTTTTGTAAGTCGTGGAATAAGAAGGTATTCGGAGAATGTACGCGAAACATCATCGAGAAAAATCGCCATGGTAACCCTTTCCTTTGGATGGTTTTTCTGAGAGCAGGACTTTCATATGCATACGGAAAATAGATATAAAGTTAGTCTGTGTTCTTCTCTAGCGCAAGCGATATTTTTAAAAAGATTGCGAAATAGAAATGAATATGGTATTATAATCAGAAGTTTTCGCGGGAAATACCATAATTTCTCTCTGTCTCACCACTATTATAAGATGTTTTAAATGGACATTCCCGATAAAAAATCAAACCTGCATTCCAATTCAAGACACGCGCAGCTGCGAAATGCTGTTATTCTTCCGGACGGAAGCAAACCGGTTCCTCTTGGTTCCGGAGTTATAACATCTATTCTGGGTGAAGGGGGGATGGCTAATGTCTATGAAATTTGGAACTCAAAACTCGAAGTAAACCGTGCGGTCAAACTCCTTCATCCAAATTGCAGTGAGGATTCCAAGCAACGATTCCAAACTGAGATGAAGATAAGTGCCAAGCTGCACCACCCAAACATCATCGAAATACACGGAGTGGGTGAATGGAACACTCTGCCCTACATCGAGATGGAAAAAATCGACGGGCAGACTCTCGAAGATATAATCTCAAATCGCGGCGCTCTTCCGCTGCTGGTGTGTACAGCTATCGGAATCACCATAAGCCGTGCACTTACTTACGCGCATAATCAGGAATACATGATATATGGAATTTCATATAACGGTATAATACACAGAGACTTAAAGCCCAGTAACATAATGGTGTGCAAAAAAGGCACGGTAAAACTGATGGATTTTGGTATTGCCCGCCCCACCGATGCTTCCATTCATACCACCGACGGTTCGATTCTGGGCACCATGCAGTATCTTTCCCCGGAGCAGCTGGATGGAATCGAGCCCGATGTACGCACCGATATTTATTCTCTTGGCACAACTTTGTATGAAATAATTACGGGCGTTCAGGCTTTTCCGGAACGAAATGTCTCAAAGCTCATGATGAACAAGGTCAAGAATGAGTTTAAGCCTTTAGATGATTTTAAAATAAAAATACCGCCGCGCCTAAAAAGACTGATCCACAAATGCATGGCCCAGGACAGGGAAAAGAGAATTCCCAATGCCGCCATTCTTTTGAGCGAACTCGAAAAGATTCACAACGCCATCACATCAGATGCCCCTGAGCAGGTAATGAAACAGCTGATCAATACGGAATCGGAACGCATCGTTGTTTCTTCCCGGCGACGGCTGCCTTACAGGGCATTTGGAATCATACTTCTTGTTCTGATAGGAGTTGCCGGTATAACATCGGCTTTAATAGTTACATATCAATCTATTCGTGAGCAGGCTCAAATAGATGTACAAACAAAAATGGTTGCTTCACCAGAACCAAAAAAGCCTGATAAGCCGCAAAATGTTTCGGTAGATCAAAACAGTCGAGCCGACACAAAGACCACCGTGCCTGAAGTAAAAAATGTCTCAGTAAAGCAAGCGCGGGTAGAGAAACAACCTTTGCCTAAGCCAAAAACTTATATTGAAAAAGTAATGGAACAGTATGGAACTTCCGATCTTACGGCCATACTGGTTTCTGAGGTGAATAAAAAGAATTTTAAGTCGGCGATTGAACTTTATAAGGAGTTATCCGCAGAGCAACCCGGCTCAAAAAAGGCAAAGATCTATTATTTGAGGGCTCTCAAAGAAACGGGGAATAGCGCTGCACTGGCCGGATTCCTCAATCACAATCATGTCGCCGACGGGGAGTTTATATTGGCCAAGGCGATCAGCGCATACAAAAAAGGCGAATACGAAAAGTCCTCTTCCCTGCTGGACAAAAGTCTGAGCACACCTCGTGAATATGTCGATTCGGAGGAGTTTAAAAGGGAAGTACACTATTATAAAGCCCTATGCGCCACAGCAATCTTTGATGATTCACCGACTGATGAAAACTACAAAAACGCGCTGGATGCCTGGTGGCAGTTACGTTTGGAGTTGCGCACAATACCGGATCATGTGTACAATAAGAAAGCGGAGGCCGAGAGGCAGCGTATTGGCATCAAGTATCATGAAAGTAAAGGATAAGCTGAATGTTGTCGCGTGAAAGCGCATCTCGTACATTTTTAATATTCGCGGCTGCCGTCGGATTATTCGCTGTTGGTGCACAAGCTGCTTTTGACACACTCGCGGGGCCCTTACCCAAATTCATATCGGCGACCTCCGGTCCCTATCTGGTTGTGGAAGACATCGAAGTACCTCTGGGAAAGACCGTGACAATCGAGCCTGGTACGGTCTTTATGTTTAAAAACTTTTCGGGCTTGCATGTACAAGGACGCCTGGTGGCGGAGGGAACAGGCGACAGGCCAATCGTATTCACTTCCGAATACGATGGCGAATACAATCAAGCAGAATCCATGTATCCCAATCCCTATGACTGGAACGGTATATATATACACGAAAATGCGTTGGGTTCATCAATCTCGCATTTTCATCTGTTTTATTCCGTGTACGGCATAATTTCCGACACCAAATTTTTCAGGATCGAATCGGGGCTCTTTCAGAACAACGGGAAAAGCAACCTGGTTATCGAAGGTGAAACAAAGACGGTTGGTGATGAGCCGTTTTCTTACTCCTTGACTGTCAAAGACGCTACCGTGGACGGCGTTCCAGTAAAGATCCTTCAGGACCCACTTTACCCCAAACGAACGGTTCTGCGGTACTCCGGCCTGTCTACACTGCTGGGAGGTTTGGCATTGGGAGTGGTTTATACGCTTCAACTGCAGGACAGCAGAAGAGAATTAGAAGCCCTAAGCAGCGACAAGGTCGAGGATCTTTTCCGGCACGAGGAAAAGGAGTGGTTTGCCGCCCGCGACAGGCGTAACAAAGATCTTACACTCACCGCAGTTGGTTATAGTTTATTTTTACTGGGGAGCTTTGGTTTCTATTACTCTTTTACTTTTTAAGCATCTCCGCCATGCATTTTCCGAAAATTACAACTTCCCGACTCTTTTTTGTTGCATGTACAGTGGTTTTATTGCTGATAAACTGCTCCGATTACAATCCGTTTGCCAATCCTTCCAACATTCGCGCACACGCAACTTTTAGTTTCCCTGAGTATGATACTTTAAACATCTTTGAAACGGAATCTCTGGAAGTCGTTGTAAGCGTAGGAGAAAAGGTAGACTCTGTGAGAATCGTTGCACCGATGAACCGCTTCTGGTCGGATACAACGCTTTTACCACCTTTTCATACGAAAACATTCAAGTTAAGAATCTCCCTGTTTGACACCGGGGCAGGGGAGATCTCTTTGTACACGTTTAGAGGCGATCCCAAGCCGGTAGAAAAAGAATATCGCTATTACGCCGTATGGAATCTCAGACAAAACACTATTGTCGGAAGTTATGAAGATACTCTGGGGCTTAGCACAAAGCCGGTTGCCGATAAAGATGTCCGTTACAACTGGGATTTCGGTGACGGGCTCATGGTGTCGTCACTGCGCTCCGATACATCAGTCGTACTTCAGGAACAAAGCTCATCCAGCCGCGGAAGGCTGTATGTCAGTGAATTGCATGGAACTCATCAATCCCCGGCATACTATTTTGACCTTAACATTCAAGATGATCACCCACCTTTAATAGAACTGCTTCATGACGGTTACAAAAGAAGTAACGATACGATTGTAACCGGAGATACGATCTTTCCCTTGAAGGTAAAGATTACCGATGGGGCAAGCGGCTCCATTGTGTCGGCTTTCGTTGACGGGGAAAGGTTTGATGCCGTCAACGGCTCCGAATACGTCAAACGCGTAGCGATTACAGCGGATAATTCTCCAAAAAAAATCACTGTAACGGCATTTGACAGGAAATACCATGAAAGTAAGTATTCGTTTCAACTTGTTTACGATCCGAAAGTGAGAAGAAAGAATACCACTGCGCTGAGTATATACATTCCTTCCACCGATTCGACCGTTACAGGCAGCAGGCAATATTGCATAACAGGCGGGCTGGAAGATTATCGGTATGATACTTTATTTCTCAAATGCACGGCTCCTGAGGCCGATACGCAGCTTGTTGTACCGCTCAGGGGGGCCACCGAATGGCAATTGATAATTCCGCTTAAAAACGGCAAGAATACGGTAAAGGTTCGTGCGCAAAACAGAAACGGAGATTCACTTGCCCAGGCTTACTGTACGCTTGTATACGATAAAGAGCTTATTGATACGGCCGCACCTGTTATCTGGCAGGTAAGGATGGATTCATTACCGATAGAGCCCGGCGGGCGATATATTACAACCCGAAGTACAATCGGAATTGAGGTCACTGCATTTGATGAAGGAAGTCGAATCGACTCTCTCTATATCGATAAAGTACTGGCATTTTCTTCCGATACGGCCTCTGCAAGCTCATATTCCTATACCTGGGGTAAGACGGTTCAGGGCTTAAAACATGAGATCAGGGAGCTTGACATCAGAGCGGTGGATGAGGAAGGCAATGATACTACTTACAAAACATTTGTAGCCAAAAACCAAAAGCCTTATCTTTTATCAGACGAATGGAATCTACCGGGATTACTATTTGTCGATTCAACCTATATTGATCGGCTGGAACCGCTTGACAACGATCTGGACAAGGTTACCATCGAAAAAAGGAGAGGGCCGGAAAGCTTTACAATAGATAGTGAAGGAAACATTCGCTGGGTTCCTTCGAAAGACGATGTCGGTAAAGACAGCATAATAATTGTTCTTTATGACACGTACGAAAGAAGCAGATATGTCTTTGAGTATGAAGTGGAGGATCTGTCGCAAAAGGCACCAAAAGTCCGAATACAAACAACCGAAGCCGATTTTCCCGATTTTATCACGGCCGGAACCGAGTCTTTACTGGTAACTTTAAGTGTGGTTGATTCGACTGGTAAGCCTCCTTTTTCGTTTACGGCAAACCCTTTCAAAGAAAACCGACACGTCGATATTATTGATGATTCTATAATCAGTTGGAAACCTGTGATTGGGGATACCGGAAATGTCTGCCTGCGTGTGATCGCCACCGATGGGTATGGCGAAAGCGACTCTTCCATCTTTTGTTTTGGTATCGTTCCGCCCAATCGTCCCTGCAGCCTGTCGGCTCGATATACCGGACAGCTGGATAGTAGCGATCGTTGGGATCTTACCGAAGCAGGCCCTGCCGAAACATTGATTGTCAAGATACATGATGAGGATCTTAACCATGACCCGCGCGAGGAAGAGTTTACGGTTTTGGTTAAAAAAAACGGGGTGGTGAATCAGGTGTCCGCCGACTCCAACGGCATCGTCACTTTACCAATCAGCCCCATGAGCATGAACGTAGGCTTGGATACCATGTCGATAGAAGTCACGGATATCGCAGGACATACAGGGACTCTGAAGTATGTGCTAAACTACGGTGTGAAACCGGGAACACCTTACGGGTACTCGCCAACCGATACGTTCTTTACGGATTCCACAATCGATCTTACCTGGTCCTGCAATGATCCGGACGGGGATACACTTGGTTATGATATTTACCTTGGGTTGCAGGGAGAAATGAAACGTGTCGCCAAAAACATAAAACAAACCCGTTACAAAGCTTCGGTGCATACAACCGGAACGCTTTACTGGTCGGTTGTAGCCACGGATGGAAAAAACAGGACCGACGGACCGATAGAACGGTTTTTTCATGAAAATCCGAACCCCGTGAAAATTATTACAAAAGCCGAAGAACTGTTTACAACTGTTTCACCGTCGGAAAATCTCTGGAGTCATACTATCCAGTTAGAAAACGGTATACCTCCATACATTTTGAGCGGGGAGATTGACGGAGCGAATACACAACCGGTTTTTAGCGGTACTTCCGTAACATGGAATCCTACCCCGCAGGATTCCGGTCTCAAACGTGTGACACTGATAATTACCGACGGTTACAGCAATAAGGATACTTTAAATACTTTAGTGTATGTACTTGGGAACAGCCCCGGAACCGACAGCGTGGATTTTGTTGTAGACGGTTTTGATATGGAAGATACGATTTCTCTGGATGGGATTGAATACGAGAAGGCCGATTTCACCATAAGAGATGCTAATTTCCAGTATCTGGGAGATTACGATATTTTTATAACCAAGGGTGAAATAACGGTAATCAAAGAGGCGAAAAACGGGAAGACATTCACCCTGTGGTTTTACAAAGACCCCCAGGTTCCGGAACTGTTCGGTTATGAGGACGTATATATAACCATTGAAGATTCCAATGGATACAGGTTGGGAAAGCACATCGTAGTCGATTACGGTCTTTAAGGTAATATTGCGTAAGACACCCCTCGATTAATCCATTATCGCGGGGAGAGGCATCATAGGTGCGTATCGGCGGCTTTCTTCTTAAGCTCCGCAAGAAACCCCAACGCCTCTATCGGTGTCATCGTATTTACATCCAGACTCTGCAATTGTTGTATGATCTCGATTGTGGCCGAGTCCAGAAGGTTAAGCTGCACGCCGTCAAACAAATCGGTCTGGTCTTTTTCGGTAGCCTTGGAGTGGTGACGGGCAAGGACCGGTTTGTGATCGGGGGTGAGTTCCATGTTTTCCAGGTTGGAAAGAATCTCCTTTGCCCGCAGGATTACCTTGTCCGGAACGCCCGCGAGCCTGGCTACTTGAATGCCGTATGAGTGATCGCAGCTGCCTTCTCCGATCTTGCGCAGGAAAATGATTCGATCATTCCACTCCTTTACTTTTATGTGCAGGTTCCTGATTCTTGGGAACAGGAGCGCAAGCTCGGTAAGTTCGTGATAGTGGGTGGCAAACAGGGTTCTTGCTCGGCTGGAAACATTCTCGTGAAGAAACTCCGCGACCGCCCATGCTATGCTGATCCCGTCGAATGTTGAGGTGCCCCGTCCCACTTCATCGAGAAGAACAAGACTCTTTTGGGTAGCATTGTTAAGAATGTTGGCTACCTCGATCATCTCCACCAGAAAAGTACTTTGGCCGCGCGCAAGCCGGTCGGATGCACCTACGCGTGTGAAAAACTTATCTACTATCCCCACATGTGCCTCAGCGGCGGGAACAAACGATCCCATTTGGGCCATGATCGCAATCAGGGCATTTTGACGCAGGTATGTCGACTTACCCGCCATGTTGGGACCGGTTATCAGCATGATCTGACTTTCATCGGAGCGAAAATCGGTGTCGTTTGGAACAAACTGCTCCTCGGGATTCATCTGCTCAACGACCGGATGACGACCCTCTTTGATATGCATGTCGGTGTTGTCCATAATGGTCGGGCGGACATATCCGTGATCGGCGGCCACCCGTGCCAGAGAAACCAGGCTGTCGAGCACTGCTGTTGATTCCGCGGCTTTCTGAATTCGGCAGCAGTTAGAGGCCACCGCCTTGCGCAGCTGGACAAAAAGCGCGTACTCCATTTCCCCTAACCGCTCCTGGGCCCCAAGAACCTTGGCTTCCATATCCTTTAGTTCGGGAGTGACAAACCGTTCGCCGTTTACAAGCGTCTGCTTGCGTATGTACTCCTGCGGTACCGAATCAAGGTTACTTTTGCTTACCTCAATATAGTAGCCGAATACCTTATTATACCCCACCTTAAGCGATTGAATGCCGGTTCGTTTTCTTTCGGTCTCCTGAAGTTTTGCGATCCACTGCTTGCCGTTTACCGATGCATCACGAAGCTCATCCAGCTCGGATGACACCCCGATGCGAATGAGATTGCCGTCCTTTATGCTAAGAGGAGGATTATCGGCTATGGTCGAACCGATTTTCTGCGCAAGTGATTCGAAACCCTCCAGATCACTTACTATTTGCTTGAGAAGCCCTTCGGGGGCATCTCTTAGCACCTTGATTATGGTAGGAAAGGTCTCCAGCGAATCTTTCAGTCCGTTAAGGTCGCGCGCATTGGCCCGCTCGAAGGTTATCCGGCCGATCAGCCGCTCTATATCGGCGATACGTTTAAGGAAAAGCTCGATCTCGGTACGGGCGAAGAGATTGCCGTGAAGCCACTGGACGCAATCGAGTCTTTGGTTGATGCTTCCAACCGTTTTGAGTGGGTGGGTAATCCAGCGCTTGAGCATTCGGGCACCCATGGCGGTGCTGGTTTTGTCCAGAACCGATATCAGAGTCCCGCCCGTATCTTCGGTCTGAAGGGGCTTTAGCAGTTCCAGATTCCTGATCGATGATGGATCAAGCTCGGCATACTCGGATAAGGTTCTTGGGACCAGAAGAGTAATATGGCGAAGGTCACTTCGTTTCTGCTCCTTAAGGTAGGAAAGAAGTCCGCCGGCCGCTCCGATTCCGACCGTGTAACTCTCGAGGCCCATGCTTTGGAGACTGGCAATACGGAAATGATCCAGAAGCGTTTGACGGGCATGATCGTTGTCGAATTTCCATCCGTCGTATTGCGATATAACCAAAGACCTGAAATTGTCCCGGATACGATCCACATGTTCCGATGCATTGTCCTCGGATATGAGAAGCTCGGTGGGATCGAGCCGCGCCAGCTCTTCTTCGATAAGCTGGGGAGATATCTCCTCTACCGAGAATTCACCGGTCGAAAGATCACACAGGGCCAATCCGACACCCGATCCGCTCTGGTGCATGGAAATAATAAAGTTGTTTGATTTTTCATCGATGAAATTGTCTTCCGTAGCGGTGCCTGCTGTTATCACCTCCACCACATCACGCTTGACAACGCCCTTTGCGGTTTTGGGATCTTCGGTCTGCTCGCAGATCGCGATCTTATGCCCGGCACGTACCAGACGATTGGCATATCGGTCCAGGGCATGATAAGGAAAACCGGCCAGGGGAGTGGGATCGCTGCCGCCGTGATTTCTCTTGGTCAAGGTAAGCCCCAGAACGGAGGCTGCAATCTTGGCGTCTTCGTTGAACATCTCGTAAAAATCACCCATCCGATAAAGAAGCAGAGTGTGAGGGTTTTGCTTCTTGATCGCCATGTACTGGCGCATCATGGGAGTAAGCCCTTTCTCGGATGAACCTGCCTTCTTGTTTTTCTTTTCGATGGTCATATGCTTTGACTATTTGGATGGATTGTCTTGAGATTCGTCCTGAATATCTGAAAAGCCCGGCATGTCGGAGGGAAGATCGTCGTCGGTGAGTGCATCCGGCTGCTCATCCGAGTATTGTTGTTTGACCTGCTGTTGATCGGAGGTGTCTTCGTCGAGAAACGCAGAGTACTCCGATGCCTCCTGCTCATACTCCTCATATTCCTCATCGGCGTCGAAACCACCAAAAGATTTGCCGGGCGTGTCTTCTTTCTCGGCCGTGTCTTCTTCCTCGGCCGTGCCTTCTTCTCCGGCCGTGCCTTCTTCTCCGGCAGTGCCTTCTTCTCCGGCAGTGCCTTCTTCTCCGGCAG
>CAZPHU010000064.1:0-4437 GCA_964586285.1 uncultured Fibrobacterota bacterium
GTGTCTGTACCCTTGGTGACCGTGTCTGTACCCCTGGTGACCGTGTCTGTACCCCCTGATTACCCGTGTCTGTACCCCTGGTGACCGTGTCTGTGCCCCTGGTGTGTCGCCGGGCACTTCAATTTCCGCCATTTATGGGCACTTCAAAACCCGCCACTTAGGAATATAGATCAGGACTCCTTTCCTGGTTGAGGTTTGTGTGCTTTTGAGTTCGCCAGGCGATAGCTCTTTGTGCCTTTGAAGTTGAATACGACTGAGTTTTCCAAGAACCGGTCGAGTATGGCGGCGGTTGCGTGCCGTGGATGCGGGTGCGTGCCCATCGCTTGTTCCAGTGGGCCAGAGCAGCATTGGATTCCTCAATGCTCTCGAAGCGCTTACCCTCAAGAGCATTAAAATAAACGACTGGCGGATAAAAAGTGGATGAAAAGGGCGCATTTTCCATCGTTTAGCTGGATAATCCTTTCCAGAGGCCAAAAAAGTGCATGTTCGATTGCATGCGTCCTTGTTGAACACGACCAAAAGCTGTGTTTGAGTACTTTTCAGTCCCTTTCTTCAGGGAGCTTTGAGAGTTTTACCTGGACATACCCTCTTTTTTCTTATCTTCAGGGTGTGGCTCTATTCCCAATATCGTTATTTGATTTTAATTTGGACCATATGCCCAGAATATTCTTCCTGCCGCAGGTGTTTTGTTTTCAAGGTAGGATTGCCATATCTTTATGCCCATCTTCTGAGTTAAGGGCCTAATTTCGTGTGTACATAAACCCAGATGTCTCGGGTTCTTTGATAGATGATATAAACTCTCTTTATGAGTTTTTTGAATGTTTTCTTTTCTTCTTTCCCGAGCTTACCCCTCTCTTCTTTTTTCGGTCATCTCCTCCCAGTAGTTTTTCATCTCTGGGATTCCCATTATTATTTCAAATTCCATTCTTCTATTCTTCTTCTAAGTATTCGCGGTATTTATCGAAATCCACCTTTTGACCGACTTTCCCTTTTTTCATGTTCTCCGCAGATTTGGATATCATTTTTAGAGTCTTACTGGATAATTGCTCTGGACTTGCCAGTACCCTTGGTGTCATGACTACTCTTCCGCTTTTGTAGACTTCAATGTGGTATCGATCGTATGGGGGTACTCCGCGTATCACACACCGATGCTTACTATCCAGCTTGGCTTCATATTCTTTTATTTTTTCTTCTTTCATTTTTGCCCCCTTTTTTTGCCACCCCTTCATATTCATTCGGTGGGAGTTTTCCACTTGTTTTGAATATGCCGCAGCGTCGTGGGTGCGTCAATGATTTCTCTTTCTATTACTTCATCTTTTTGTCTACCCGGGCGCCTCCAGCCTGGGCTGGAATATCTCGCGCTTTCAGCGCTGAAGGCAAAACGCGCCCGGGCTACCGCATTCATACAAGCAACCCTATCACCTACCGAACCGGCCCTCCAAGCATAGCAGGGGGGGAAGCCCTATAACGGTGTTGCCGGTGCAATTCTGTAAATACAACCTGGAAGCAGATGGGCCCGGATCTTCGTTAGGATAATCTTTTCATCGAAGGGGTAAGATTTGGCAGTCACATTTATGTTCTTTGTTCTGATGCAGTTTACAAAACGGACATTCCGGGAATGTCCGTTTCGCGGTAAGTTTTGGGTCGTTACGATTTATCTTGGCTGATCCTGAGGAGCTTGGCCTAGAATTATCGTATGCTTTGTTCTTTTTCCAAGTCGAATTCCACCATCTACTATACCTGTTATCTGGATTTCGATCGTTTTTCCGATTTGGCTGTTGCTATAGTTAGCTATGTAAATGTATGCGGCTGCTCGCTTCGGACTTGCTTCATATCTGATCTTGGGATCATTGGCGTCAAATGCGGCACCACTGGCTGTTGTAGTTTCCAGAACTCTGTAATCCATCTCAAAATAGGGGTAATTATCAAAAACCAGTTTAGTGTGCACTAGATGGTTGTCCGCTATAGGCCCCGCATAACTCGTATCCTCCAAAAACTCCACCGTCAGCGGCTCAACATACACTTCCGTCTCCAGCTTATCCATAGCCCTGCCCGAGCGCACGTAAAACACCAGATCATTCCACCCCGTGTCCGTTGCCGCCGTGGGGGACCAGGTGAAACGGCTGCTTGTGTCCGGCGCCAAAAGAGTGTCCTGCACACCGGTTCCCACATTGTGTCTGGTTACCCAATATGTTTTTTCGTATGGACCCGAGCTTTCGGTGGCTAATTGCAGCTCCATACTTTCCTGATTTAAAATCAGGGAATCGGCAATATCCCTTTCTTTTGTGATAAAACCTATTGAGCTTTCATCAACGATTTGAAGTTCAAATGTGGTGTCAATCATATTTTCGGTATACCTGTCGGATATCTCAACCTTAAGATCGACTCTCTCTCCTATGTAATCCGAGGGAAAATTCAATACAAACGTGCTGTCTTGAATCGTGAGGCTTCGGAAAATATCATCGCCCACTGTATATGAAACCCTGAAAATCAAGTCGTCACCATTTGCATCGTATGTTGATATATTTACACTCAATGGGTTTTCTGCTTCAACTATCCCGGTACTTGCGATATCGGGGCTTAATCCCTTGAAAACAGGCAAGATGTTGGAAGTTACAGCGAATACCGTATCGTCAACCAAATTGCCGTCAAGCATGAGGTTAACCGTAACTTCATTTCTCCCATGATCCAGTTCCACGGTTATCGCAAAGACCGAATCTAATGTTGTCTCGCTGGGCTGTGCATTGGCAGCCACGGTATGTCCACCGAAATTAGTCGAAGTGTTGACTACTAATTCTACATGTCTTTCCCTGGTATGGAAAAATCCATCACCTTCCGGTAAAGGTTGACCGTCAATGGTAATAGACTTGATTACCGGTTGGGGCATCCTGATCACGGTTACAGGAATAGAAATTTCATCTTCTAAACCATTTGTTCCACGGGCGGTGCATCGGATAGTATAATTTCCGGCTACGGTAGGAGACCAGACCACTTTATTATCATCGACCGACAGCAATAAGTTCGATGCTGATGCTGTGTAACTAACCGTGGTGGTTTCCGGATATACTTCCGATTCTAATATGAACTCAAGTGGATCTGTTCCAAGCATCACCGTATCCCTGACATCATCCGGGGTCGTTGTGATTCTAAGCATCGGACGGATCTTGACCACAGGCGTATACGTCGTATCTATAGATGAGAAACCGTCGCTTACAGTAAAACTTATCGATGCACGCCCGGCTGTATCCGAATTGTTAGGCGTCCAGCTAAAATCTGATCCTGAAATAGTCAGCGGCTCAGTAGACTTGTCGCCGTGAGTGACCGTGCCGGTAATTGTCAAAGCATCCTCATCATCGTCCACAACCGAAAGAACTCCACCGGCTATTTCTCCCGAATAGCTGTCCGTGATCTCAATCTCCCTAATGCGAGGTGTGGCATTTCGTACTATCCGAACGATCTTCTTAGCCTCACGACCAAACGCGTTTATCACCCTGATCGTGTCGTAATCTTCCAAAGAGTGATCCGGTTCGATTACCGCGGCATATACCCCGTCATTTTCCGAAACCTCCGTTTGATTTATGTAAACGGCCGCAATCGTCGTGTCCGGGTCGTGTGAATAGATGTGGACTTCAACTTCTGCCGTATCCACAATGATCATATCCTGCATTCGGGCGCCGTTTACCTTTATGGAATCGATCCTGGGCACATCTCTGAGTGAAACATTCGGTACATAAGTCAGACTCACACTTTCGTAACCGTCACTTATGGTAAAAACAATCTTTGCCCGACCGCCGGTATCCACTTCCAGGGGAGTATATGTAAATATGCCCTCGTCTGTGATAGACAGTGTATCGACAGAACCGTCGCCGTGTGTCACAACAGCGGTAAACTTCAACGAATCTCCATCTGCATCACTTACAGGAAGTGAATCGCTCTTACTCTCGTTTATATAATAAATCTGAGCAGAAAGCGGTTTTATATAGGGTTTGCGATTCAGAACCATGCGAATATATTCAACCGTTTCCAAACCCGCCGCATTCACTACGCGCACCGTGTCAAGTGAATCAAATGAATGCTTTGGAGTCACCTGAACATTGTATTGTCCATTTGTTGGGTCTACTTCGGCACCATTCAGATAGACCTTAATGGTCGTATCGGGATCGTGTGCAATAATGTTTATTGTGGGTGTTTCATATCCGACCAGTTGAGTATCCTGGATCACACTCCCTTCAAAAAGAATGGAATCTATTACAGGTGGCGTAGTATCCACGACCAGAGAGTCCTCGGGTACGCAGGTGGTATCACCCGGAGTGCAGGTGGTATCTCCGGGAGTATTTGTAGTGTCTCCGGGAGTATTTGTAGTGTCTCCGGGAGTAGTCGTCGTGTCTCCGGGAGTAGTCGTCGTGTCTCCGGGAGTAGTCGTCGTGTCTCCGGGAG
>CAZPHU010000064.1:4537-21565 GCA_964586285.1 uncultured Fibrobacterota bacterium
TAGTCGTCGTGTCTCCGGGGGTTCGTGCCGAATCCACAACCGAAATGTCGAATGCAGCTTTAAACGATTCGATCCCGTTGTATCTGAGGTAGAGATTACCCTTGGTACTCATCGAATCATTCAGCACAACACTGATTTCGTTTGTATCGCTCTTGAACACATTTTTCGATCCCATGTCCCACACGTATTCTACCGGCTTTTGAATCTTTTCGGTTTTAAGTGTTACTTTATCTCCCTTTTTGCCGCTGATATTTTCCTGCTTCATAGATGAGAATGCATTGACAGTCAATGTGGTATCCTGCTCCCGGCCGTTAGCGTAGCTCGCTTTGATGGAAATGGAATAACTTCCCGTATCGGCGACCCAGAAAGAGTAGGTCTGGGGCCCTTCTTCAAGAGTATCCGGCAGAATGCAGCCACTGTTCCATGAGCCTATGATTTGAGGATCGGACTGGATGCAAATTTTTAGTATGTGCTCAGGCAGCAGAAGATGTAAGGTAAAATGCTGGTCCGAAAAAAACATCACTTTCGCATCTTTATCAAAAGAAAGTTCACTGACTTTAACTTGAGACTCATCGGGGTTTGCATACGGATTTACCGGAGCCTGGCAGGTCATATGAGACAGCGCCAGAAGAACAAGCACGATATACATGGATATTTTTGTTTTCATACCACAATCTTTCTTTTTGTTTTTCATTGAACGCCCCTCTTTTGATTGAGTATGCGGTTAAAACGCGAAGCTGATACTGAAACCGGTCAGGCCCAAAACTGCCAGTCCATAACCCACCGACATGTGTATCAGGTTCTCGTTGCGCTTTTCATATGCCAGATCGAAGTCGCGTGTTGAATACTTTTGTTTATTTTCTTCCGTGGGTTTTGAAACTTTCTCGAAATGATCGTGAGAACTCAGAAACGGTCCCGTCTTAAGTGCCCCGTATACAGAGCCGCCAATGAAGGCCGTAGTGCACAGAATTCTGAATACCTTAATTTCGTTTCCTCTCGATTTTTCGAGCGAAGCGGCGGGGGGCAGCGAGGGGTTGGATTCCGAGGAGTCGGTTTTTGTTTCCAGCACAAGCTCTTTTTCTTTTTTGTCGGTATCTTCTTTGTCTTTTTTCGGCTCCGAGCGTTTAAAAGAAAACGGTGCATCGGTGGTTCTCTGTTCTTCGCCTCCAAACACAAAATCGGATTGCGCATTAAAAGCAAACTCACAATCCTTTAATTCAATGGATGAAGAGAGAACTTTTATTCCGAATAACGAATACAATACCCTGGAATTTTTAAACACGGATCGGCTGGATTGAGTTTCTACGGTGATACCGTCCCAATCATAGGGGGCCGGAATAAGATCGCTTGTTACGTAGGATGTATCTCGGAGTGAACTGAAAATCACCGGCTCCTCCTCGGTACCTTCGACCTGTAGTCTACCCCTGATCTTCATCCCGGTAAACTCATCAAACAGCAGTACGGTTCCCGCCGGAATGAAAAGGCTTGTATCCCTGGGTACACCGCTGGGACCGACAACTCTGTAGGGATGTTCACTTGGCTCTAACTCCCCGGACAGCCGCCCAAGAAGACTGCCGGCAAAATCGCCGGAGCGAGACTGAGTCTGCGCCGAGGTCAGGCCGCAAAACAGCAGGATTAAAAAAAGTGGAAAAATCAGACTAAGTTTTTTATGTCGATACGACCTTAAGACAGGTGCCATACACTAAGACTCTCTTGTTTTGTTCACGGGAAATACTACAAACGGTGTGATGAAGTTAAATAAATATACACAAGGGTAATTAGAAGTATTATTAGGAATTCCTAAAATTACTGTTCAACGGTACTCATTTTCTCCTCAGCATTAATCAATTCGCGAATAGACTGATTGGCTTCCGCTATCATCGGTGAGGAACGCTCGTCCCTGAATGCCGATTTTACACGTATCCAGCTCTCCATCGCGGCTTTGCGAGTGGTTTCGTTCGGTGAGTTGCGAAACAGCGTACTTCGCGTCCTTGCTTCCAGCAAAGAGGCCTGCTTTTCGATTCGACTTCTGTTCAGAAGCATAACCGGAGACCTGCGTGCCTTTCGAATATAGTCGATTGCCTGCTCATAGTCCCCTTTTTTATAATAAAGTTTGGCTCTTATCATATGTATTTCGGCGTCATCTGCATCGATTTCTCTAAGATATGCTTCCGTGAGGCGCCCCGTAGCATCCATAGCCCGCAGCCTGTGGATCTGAGCAAGCGGGGATTGTCTCTGCTTTTCGGGAAACTCATCCAGAATTATCAGAACATTTTCGTAGTGATGAGCCGCGGCTTCTTTTTTAAGCACCTCCAGCATGTCGTAGGTGCCATGTTGCTGCATCAACTGTTGCGTAAGCGTAGGCTCCTGTTTATTTTGATCCGCCGAGGCCTGAACATCCGTATGTACTGCTTGATCGGGGCCGCTCTCACCCTCTACCGGTGCCGAATTGCGCGATGCTGCATTCCCTCGAACAGAAAAAGAAGCACTCTCGGGAGGTGGCGACCGTTTGGCTGCGCCCGGCTCTACCCCGGATTCGGAACGGTTCTTCTTTGCAGGTGAATTCCTGCGTCTGGGGCTGAATGTAATGTGCTTGCGTGGAGGACGTGCATTTACCTGTCCGGAAGAATTGTTTTGCCTCTTTTCCTCCTCGACAGTCGCCGGGCTGTCCGGAACCATCCTTTCGTTGTCTTCGGAAGATGAACCGAAAAAACGACTCGTTTCGAAGGAAATATCCAGATCGTTAAACTCCCAGGGCAAAAACTCGGTGATCCTGTTTCTTACAGGCGAATAACCGATGCCCAACACCACCGCGGCAATCGAAACGATTATGAAACCCACCATTATCTTGCCGAAGGAAGAAGAGGATGAGCGGGTGAGGGTATTACCTTTGATGAAATCCTCGAGAATAGTATCGGATTTCTTTCCCGCCATTTTATTGAGAATGTCGGAAAGCTGCCTTTCTACCTCGGTCATGCTTTGGGGGCGCTGCTCGGGATCGTAGCTCATACACTTTTTGATCAAATCGATCAGTCTGGGCGGTGCATCGGAAGCGAGTGTTTTTAGATCTTCGAACAGATGTTTTTTCCTCTTCTGCATCAGCGCATCGATATCATCCGCATCGAAAGCCCGGACTCCGGTCAGTGCCTCGTAAAGCGTGCAGCCCAGAGAAAAAATATCACTTCTCTGATCGGCCGTTCTGTTCTCCAGAATCTCCGGCGCGAAGTAGGGAACCGATCCGTAAGGGTTATCATCACGCCCTTCCAGCAGAACAGGAGTGGCTATACTAAAATCGGTTATGTATAATTCACCGTCATTACCGACCAGCATGTTGGTCGGTTTTATGTCGCGGTGCACAATTCCGGTATGCTGTTGCCCGTCGAGCTTGTAGCGAAGGGAGTGGCAGTAGGAGAGTGTGCCGGCGGCACTTCGTCCGATAAATGCCACAACGGTGGCCGGAAGTTTTTCGTTGGTCTTGATCAGTTTGGAAAGCGTGCGGCCTTCGATCTTTTTCATGGCCAGAAAAGGGAGATGTTCCCATTCCCCATGTTCCAGAGCACCGATTGTGTTGCAATGCTGAAGCTGAGAACTCAGGGCGATTTCCCGATCAAAGCGCCGCCGATCATCCGTGGAGCAATCCGGGAAGAGTACTTTAAGGGCTCGCTTGTGGCCGTTTTCCTTGTTGATTGCATCGAAAACAATTGCGGCACCACCCTCGCCAAGTTTGCCCACAATGACATTGTTGCCGATTTCACGCGGCCACTTGTGCTGAGGCCATCTTTCATGAGCAGGCCCATGATTCATGCCGACATTATCCCCGCCGCCCAAAAGGTGCCGGGTTTCATCGGAGACGAGCGGATCCTGGCGCGAATTGTCTTTCGTCATAGTTAATGCCTTATATAACCGAAACTTACGGTATTACAATCGTTAAACGTTTAATTGTGATGAACTAATCCCCAGTAACTAATATAACACCATAACCGCTACAATGCACAAGTGTTACATTCGTAGAGTAATTTCATTCGGAAACTGTATTTAGACTTCAGTGTGCCTGTCTCTATGGGATTGTCTATTCAAAAGCATGCATCAGGCGGAAAAATTAAACTCTTACCCGGATCGATTCACTCCTTCAATGGATCTGAAAAATACTTTATCATGATGCCCCGGGGGTATAGGAACTTGTCATCCGCTCCACCAGAATGCCGTTTATCTCCTGAGCATGCTGCTGTTTCTGGGAGGATGACCATGGTGCGGCCAAATAGTTGAGAATATTCTGAACCAGCGCCTGTATATTAAAATTATACGAGGTCAATCCTCTTCTGAAAGCCTCGAAAGTATCGTCGAAACTCACCAGTGCAACTTTTTTCTCCGGCATCGCAGCCAGATAATGCATAGCAATGAAGGCTGTGGAATCGTTTGCACATACCCAGGCGGTATACCGGCCGTCGTTTAAGGCCTTCTCAAAAAGCGGCTTCATCATCAGCTGAATCACCCTGTCGTGTAGTACTTGAGAAATAGTCGGGTTGATGGTAGATGCTATATCTCTGAGTACCTTTGGCACCTGACCCTGTTTATCCGATTGGCCGGTGATGAAACTGAACACCTGTTCGGGGCTCTTAACCGCTTCCCGAAACTGATGGCTTGCCCCGTAGTAATCCAGAGTAAACCCCTCTACAATCGTATCGCTGCCGTGACGGCGATATATATCCATTAGCCCCCTTAGACGCGCCTGCGACCAGTGTGCCGCATGAAGCGGTGAGAAGTAGGCGATGGAGTGATGCCCCTTCTGAAGAAGGAAATTGGCAACCGTATGAGCAGCGTGTGAACCGGTACCCACCGAGAAAATTTTGACTTTTCGGTGATGCGGTGCAAGATCGCGTATCTGAGTCCCTTCCTGAAGAAGCGCGATTGGTCTGCTGCAGGGGACCAGTTTTTCCAGTACCTTTTTGTACAGGTTTTGAGGACTCGCGGTTATAAGAAGGTATCCTATCACTAATCCGTCATCATTGATAGAATAGGAGGTACCTCTGCCCTGCTCGTGAAAAACCACCGCGTTGCCGCTTGAGGTGTAGCGAATGACCCGAAGCCGCAAACTCATGCGGGAGCAGATGTTTTCACAGAGTCTGAGGAACTGTTCGCCCCACGGAGTACGCGTCTGAAGGTCCAGAGGAGGATCCGCCCAGCCAAGCACTACGATAGAGGCGTGTTTTTTACAGGTCGTATAGGACGCTACCCTGAAAGTTCTATGTTCGGCGGTTATCACCCGCTCCGAGATAAGGCTGTCCAAAGCCTTGCGGATCGTAGGGTAGCTTACTCCGTAATGCATTCGCAGCTCCTTAAGCGAAGGCATCAGGGAGCCGGGAGGATAAAGACCGTTGATTATGTCCCGGTGAATGCGGTCTCTTAGCCCCAACCATCCCTTACGAACATCCTCGGGCGGACATACCGCGTTGGATGAAGATCTTACCCGCGTGCCACTTCCGTGAATCACCTCCAGAATCCCTTCGGAACTGAGTTGATGAATCGCTTTCCAGATCGGTACGGTGCTTACCCCAGCCGATACCGCCAGACTTCTTAAGCTGGGTAATGTGTCACCCGCGACCCATACCTTCCGGTCGATCATCTCTTTTAGATAAAGCAGCGCTTTTTGGATAGCTGGACTATGTTGACTCATAGGCTTGTAGTAAGGCGGAGTAGTCTTGTGATTAAAATAGAAAGATGTACACGGAATTATACGGAAACTTCATAAAATCGATACACACAACCCTTTTGTGGACGAAAGCAACCGTTTGGTTTATTTCACCCCCAAGTTACCTGGGTTAAATATCAAACTACATGTTATTATTCAGGTTATGAAAATAATAGAGGGGAATGAAAGAAAGAGATCAAAAAAGTCTGTGAAAAGAGGAAAAACATCCCCCTTGAGGCACGATTGTTTCTTTAATCTAAACTTAGCGGTTCTGAGTGGATGAGTTGCTCGATGCCTTTAGGGCCGGAGGGGTGAAGCAATTGGGTGGAATACCCGCTGTGGTATTTTCAAAATTGCCGAAAATTTTCCTCTGCAAGGCTTAGAGCAAATCGCCGCAAGAGAAACGCTCAGTTTAGATCTGGATTAAGCGAGAACATCATTAAAAACACGCATCCCGATAACAGCCTTCCGCCGCGGGAGAATGCGGTATGAAACATAGCACTTATTGACTTCCGGACGACTCTTTTCTTTTCGGTATAGGATGATAGAGACCATCCTTTGTATCTATAGGCCAAAATAGAGGCGATGATGATGCTAATTGGAGGCAAACACATGACGAAAATGACCAATCGGCAAAACCCCAAACATAAACCGGCGCGAATTCATTTCCGAAGGGGAGTATACCTTGTGTCTATTCTTCTAATAATCCTTTTCGCCGGAAAGCTGATTTCAAGAAACATCTTTACCATAAAAGGTCAGGGTGTGGTGATGTTCAATAAATTCGATGTTAAGGCGTCGGACGACATAATAATCGATTCATTCACCGTCTCCGTTCACGACTCAATCGAAAAAGGTGATACGCTGTTTCACCAAAGAATCGATTGTGGAGAAAGCCCTTGCCCCCCCGATCCGTCTGAAGAAAAAGCGCCACATCCACAGGATATGTCGGGGGAAGGTACACGGATAATGGCCCTGCGCGAGTATAAGAATCGGATTCGCGATCAGGGTTTCACATCAGGCATTTCTCCTTTGAGAGGGTACATAATATCGATTCATCGAAAAGCGCATACGAACATAAAAAGAAACGATCCGATACTTGAAATCGGTTTGCCGGGTACATTTCGGATAAAAGGCTTCTTCAAACAGGATCATCACGGATACCTCGAGGCGGGCAAGGAGGTGCAAATCGTTTTTCCGGACGGGCGTTCGGTTAAAGGCAAAATCGTAAACCGGCATGACGGCCCTCAGGCTATACCGGAGAAGTTGTTGCGCTCCGAAGATATTCTCGACAGGTACGCTGTTGTCGATATAGTTCCTTTTGATACTAATCCATATATGTGGTCCGGGTACGATATGTTGTCGGTGAAAATAATCGTAAAAAGATGATGAACAAAGGTGTCTGCATAAATTTTGATGTATTGATATCGGTCATGCAGGCCCCGGCAGAGGAGTGAAGCCCGTCCGAATCCGCATTGGAGCAATTTTCGGCCGGCAGTTCTGCGGGCATGATTTTAGCTCATCCCTGTCGATAAACATTTTCCCGGACCGGGGATTTGGGATTTCTGCGGGTGGAGTTGTAATCGGGGAGGATTCTTGTGGCCCATAAAGCTGTAAAAATTGTGGAGCAGGTGCGTGAGACGCGGGTTTCGGGGGAGTATGATGTAGTTGTGTGCGGTGGCGGGCCGGCGGGAGTCGGTGCGGCACTTGCATCCGCATGGGGCGGGGCAAAAACCGTGCTTCTGGAGAAAAACGGCTGTCTTGGCGGTGTATGGACCGCGGGGCTTCTCTCCTGGGTTATCGATGCGGCAAACAAGCCGGGGGTTTTGGAGATAATCATCCGCGGCCTTGAGCAGCGCCACGTTTATAATCCTGTGGACACTCGCGATTTCTCCTATGATGCCGAGACCATGAAACTCATCCTCGAAAAACTTCTCACAAACGCAGGGATTCATGTTCGTTTTTACAGTCAGATTGTGGGGACGGTAAATCATGGAAACCGCGAAATCAGCCATGTAATAACCGAAAGCAAGGCGGGACGCGAGGCCTGGGCGGGTAAGGTCTTTATCGATTCTACCGGCGACGGCGATATTGCCGCCTTAAGCGGGTGCGGATACGATGTGGGGCACCCTGTGACGGGAAAGATTCAGCCGACCAGTCTCATTGCGCTTCTTTCGGGCATAGATGAGGAGCAAATCGCAAAATACGTCGGAGGTGCGGACATAGAAGCCAAAAAGCGGCTTCTGAAGGAAATGAAACGGGTAGGTGTCACTCCATCATACGAGCGGCCCACAATCTATCGCATCCGCCCCTCGCTTTTTGCCCTGATGGCCAACAGGGAGTGTGAAGCCCGATACGATGATGTGGATAGTCTCACCAGGGCGACCATGCATGCAAGAAATGAGCTTCACTTTGTAATCGACAAACTCAAATCCGACGGTGGAATCTGGTCCAATGTGCATATAGTCGCTACCGCCGACCAGATTGGTATTCGCGAAGCCAGACGGGTTCACGGGCTCTACCAAATAACCCAAGAAGACCTGATAGAGGGCACCAGACACGAGGATGCCGTCTGTCGGGTTAACTTCGGAATCGATATAAAGGCCGCTTACCCTCAAACAGGAGAAAAAACGGTTCGGGAAGTGGAGAATAAGCCCACCCGGCCCTATGATATCCCGCTTCGTGCTCTAATCGCGCGCGATATGGACAATCTGCTTTTGGCGGGAAGATGTATCAGCGGGGATTTTGTTGCTCATAACAGCTACCGTGTAACCGGAGATGCGGTAGCGACAGGGGAGGCCGCCGGATGCTGTGGGGCAATCGCGGCTACATCGGGTGCTTATGCGCGGGATCTGCAGGTGAAGGAAATTCTCAATCAGCTGTCCACATTTCGACATCAGGCGATGAGTGGCGAGGTAAGGGATGGTATCTAAAATTAGAATATTTTTTCGCTCTGTGATGTCTGGATATGGAGTGATGCGAATATTATATTAGTCTACTTGATCGGGGCGTAGCGCAGCCTGGTAGCGTACTTGAATGGGGTTCAAGTGGTCGCTGGTTCAAATCCAGTCGCCCCGACCATCAAACTTCCTCTCCGAAATGTCGGTTGTCCTTCTACAGACGATTTCTCCCGGTATCTGAATTTTGTTTAAATTTGAGTCACCCTTTTCAAGAATATATTCAAGCATCACCCCGGCCATACCGCTGAAATTGAAATCATAAGAGGTGAGTCCTCTCTGAAGCGCTTCAAATGTGTTGTCATATCCTGCAAGGCAAAGATCGCCCGGAACCCTGACTCCATGCCTCTGCAACCAGTCCAGATACATTATCGCACACAGATCATTGGCGCAGACCCACGCCGTTGAGGACCGGTCGGCCAGAGCTGCCTCAAGCAGGGGAATGCTTTTTTCCATGATCAGATTATCGCGCAAAACCTTCATCCTCTCAAATTCCGCGGCCGGAACCTTTGTGAGCACCTCCTTGCAAAGCATCTGCTTCAGTCCGTGGGGAAAGGCGGACGGATGATTCCGACGATACACTATATCCATAAACGACCAGTCGTTGCTGAATGTATCCAGAGTGTATGCGTGTACGCCGTCGGGTATGCACGAGCGTTCAAACTCCTTTTTCAATCCATCTAAACGAGCCTGGGACCACGCGCTATTATGAAAAGGGGAGATATACGCAATCCGACGATGACCGCGCTCAATCAGATGACGAGCGGTGTGGCTTCCGGCCTGTGTCGAAAAGCCGACCTCAAAGAGGGTCACCTTACCGCCTGGGCTGCTGATGCTTTCATCTTTGGGAGCATCATACCAAACCGCCACCGGCAGGTTTTTTAAGGCAAGAAGGTCCAGACATCGGCGGTAGTCCTGGAGATGACGTGCAATAACAACATATCCCGCACAACCGTCGGGTTTGCAGCTTACCATCTCTTTGCCCGTATGAGGATCGATGAGGCTGGGAAAAGCACCATCCTCATGCAGACCGACAAAAGAACAATCCAGCTTTCGGCGCATCGACTCAGACCATATGGCTCTAAAAAAGCTCTGCTCCTGCTCCGATTGGATGTTGAGCGTGCCCATTCTGTCTGCTGCCGTGATTATAAGCACCTTCAGACGCCATGGTCTGGGAGAAAACCGGCAGGCAACCAGGTACTGTTTCTTGTTCTGTTTCAGCTCCCCTTGTTGAACAAGAATCTGCAATACTTTCTTTATGGTCGGATAGCTGACCTGATATCTATCCTGGAGAATTTTCAGGGCTGGAAGCCGACTCCCGCGGGCAAAGGTTTGGTTGAGAATATCACCCCGAACTCTTCTTAACAGCTCTTGGGTCTTGTGCTTTGGAGCCTGCGGGGGTGAAGAGCCGGTGCCGGGCAGAGAAAAATCGGCCGAAAAATAACCGTCTCCCCATCTGGCCGTAATAATTCCCTGCTCTTTGAGGCTGCAAAGCGCATCGTGGGCCGTCTTCAATGACACACCGCATGTCTTGGCAATAACGCGCACCGGAGGAAGTTTCGTTTCCGGTTGGAGCTCAATCCAGCGGGTGCAATATTCGATTACTCTGTTAAATCGTGGCTTTTTTTTCATTGGTAATCAGTATTCAATGGAACCGGTGTGCAGTAC
Organism: uncultured Fibrobacterota bacterium; assembly: GCA_964586285.1. GTDB lineage: Bacteria > Fibrobacterota > Chitinivibrionia > Chitinivibrionales > CAYFVL01 > CAZPHU01. Next base: position 14,849 of record CAZPHU010000064.1, read on the forward strand.
AATTTATATAACAATATAACAATGGGTAAAAAATGTCAAAAAAACATAGCCGCAATGCTTCCGTTGTATGGCATATTTGATAGAGACAGGGTGTAAAAACTTTTTAAGAAAGGGTGAATATATGGAACGCGGGAAAATAGTGTTTCTCATGATTTTTGCCGTATGTGCGATGATCAGTGCAAAGGATTACCTTGGTGCGGAGTTATACTCCGTAGATCAGGTTAAATATGGACGGTTTGAGTTTCGCATGGCGGCGGCTTACGGCAGCGGCACGCTGTCGACTTTTTTCCTTTATTACGACAACAGCTGGGAGGGACTTCCCGAACCGTGGCGGGAGATCGACATGGAGGTTCTTGGAAAGAATAAAGATGCATTCCAGTCCAACATAATCACCGGTCATGCCGCTTCAAAGGTAACTTCGGAAGATATACACAGGTTTGATACCGATCTGACCGCAAGCTATCATACCTATGCGATAGAGTGGACGCCCGACTATATCGCCTGGTATTTTGACGGCCGGGAGGTTCGCCGATCTGATGGACAGCAGGTTATTGATTGCCGTGATCAGGACCAAAGCTATCGGTTCAACACCTGGATATCGGACGTTCCCGCGTGGGTAGGCCCTTTTGATCCGGCGGATCTTCCGCTTTATCAATACGTAAATTGGATAAAATACTATGAATACACTCCCGGTGAGGGTGAAAACGGGGGAGATTTTACATTTTCATGGGAGGATGAATTCGACAGCTTTGATTCCGGCAGGTGGGGAAAGGCAAACTGGACCTTTGAGGGTAACCGCGTCGATTTCGATCCGAGTAATATCGTGGTAAAAGATGGGAAACTGATCTTGTGTCTGACATCAAAAGATGCTCCGGGGCACAGTGGAGCCGTTATGCAGGACGTGCCTACAAATATTTCGCCGAAGAATTTCGGTGTCGTTCGACAGGCTCATTCTCCACAAACCGGCTCAGTTGTGGTCACTCCCATATCGAAAACCTTCACTAATCCGGAAAATGCAGCGGGACTCGATTTTTATAATTTGCGCGGCAGAAGAATCGGAAAAGGTTCAATCACCAATAAACAAAAAATCCCGACCATTATGATCGGCAGGTAATGTCTGAGTTGTCGGTACTGTAGTTTCAAACTATCCTGCCCGATCAGTTAGTCGGCGGTCAAAAACAATCGAAACAAACTCCGGAATTCAGCTTCTATACAATCTGGTTGTCACTCACTTTGCATACCTTGAGAGAGTGACAACCCCCTCTACCGGATTTTTTATTTGACGGCTGCCGAGGTACTACTTGTATTTAGAGTTATAAAGCTTTTTACCTGGCGCATGCATTCCAGAATTTCCGGGTTGTACATCCATTTAGATACTTCATGTACACTGATTTTTTCGTTTTCTACCAGTACCTCATCCGGTATCACATACTGACGGCCTTTGAAGATTATAAAATACTCGGGAGCGGTTGAAGGGTTGTCGAAGAAGGAATGATTCAGGCGCTTGATTTGAATCATATCATTATGTATTGTAAACAGCGGTTGCTGTACGCGGCAGCGATTGGGACACAAGTAAAGTGCCTCACTGGAAAGCGGAGACAGTGTGCTGTTTGTGCCGTTACTGAAGAGGTTGATTGTCTGTTGTAAATCGCGGTAAATTGAGCGCAAAAGCCCCAGGCTGTATTCACCGCCGCGATTGTCCATCCGCACCATTATTATGGCAAGCACAAGTAACTTTTCGACAAATTCGCAATCCGCTTTAAGATACGTTTCTTTGCTTCCTCTCAAATGTGACAGATAGAAGCCCTTCTCCGATATTGTCATTCTCGAATCGCGTGACGCGGCGGCATCACGAATAACGGACAGAAGACGAAATACCTCGCAATGGATTATCATCTTGTCGTTAGAGCGGAAATGCTCCAGAACCGATTCCAGCGAAACATTTTGATTCAGGCGATCGGACACGGCGGGTACCGAATGATCCAGATATATTCGAAACATTCCATGCATCGACAACAAACCTGCCAGGCAACGATCGAAGAAATCATCATTTTGCTTATCTTTACGGGAAAAATCGGGCACCACCAGATTCCCCCGGGCGTCGGTGGAAGACATTCCGATTGAAGGAAGCCGCAGGGGCGGAATCGCGTTTATATGCATTGAAATATTTTCCAGGATAAAGGGCAAGGCCATACGCTTTTCTCCAGATGTTTTGGGCTTTATTAGGAATTAGTACCTCATAAAGTAAGCCCGGTTTCTTATTGCTTGATAAATGGTTCCCAATATTTCCTTTTGATCTAAGCGGGAGCCGCATAATGGGCATCATGAGAATGCCCGATCTATAAATATGTGTAATATGCTGAAGCTTGCAAACCATATTTTTCCACATTCCGTAAAACACGGAGGCGATTCCGAGTAATTGTGAATCAATCCTAGAGTTTGACGATATTATTCTTTATTGCAAAACGGATCAACTCGACTGTAGTGCGGAAATTCAGCTTCTGCATGATATGGTTCTTATGTGATTCGACGGTGCGAATGCTTACAAACAGACGATCTGCTATCTCCGCGTTTGTCATTCCTTCCCCCCACAGACTAAGCACCTCCTGTTCGCGCTTGCTGAGTTTTTCCAGATCCCTCACCGACTCCGGGCGCTGTTCCCTAAGAGAGGTCAGATAACTGTTTACCAGAAGATCGCTTATGGATTTGCTGAAATACTCATGTCCGTGGCGAAGCGTGTAGACCGCCTCCTTGAGTTCCCGGGGCTGCGCATCCGCCGTAACAAGTCCGGTCGCCCCGGTCTGAATGGCCTGGAACACCATCTCGCGGGTGGCTGCAAGAGTAACCACCAGGATGCTGACATTGGGAAAGTCCCCGTGCAGCCTCTTGATGAGCTTATCGTATGGAGCAGAGAATTCCTTCATCACCAGGAAAAGAACATGTATTGTTTCTTTTTTGATCCGCTCAAAAAGCGTGCGCTCCTCATGCCACACACCGCTTACCGCAATATCGGCACTGTCTCCAAGAACGGTCGTTAACCCGGTGGTTATAAGGGTTTGTCGCGGATCGTAAATGGCTGCATGTATCATTTCAAATCACTCCTGGTGATCACGCTCTTATTGGTTCGGCCGTCTATCTGAACCGTCAGCGGCTGTTTGAACCTGAAGTGACGAAAGTGGGGGGTCTGATTCAGTGGAGTGTGTTGTTCGAAAAATTCCCACCTGAGATACTCCCTGGGTTTGGACTCGTTTATCGCCAGGTAGGCCACATTCATGGCCGTAAGGTTATGGAAAAAATGGGATCCCTGCGAGGGATCAAAGGGCGAATCCGACAGCCCGACCTCCACGACCGCCCGCGCGTTGGCGATCTGCGACCAGACCACCGGTATGCCCAGGCTGGGATCACGGGTTCCCCAACGTCCGGGGCCAATCAGAATATACGGCCTTTTCTCGTGTACCAGAAGGCGATTAAAATAATCTACTTCCTCCACCATCTCCTTTGTACGCAGACGGTCGTAAGTCTCGGGCTTGATTATGATCACATCAAAGATATCGTCGATCTTTCCATTGCCAAGAGCGGTTTCGGAAAAGAGGATCACCTGCTGGGGTTCATAGGCGATATCGCTAAGAGAGTGGCCAAGCTGCTCACCCACAAGCGGCCTGACCTGCAGCAAATGCAGGAAGCTTGGACCCTCGGTTTTTTTCCGAAGCTCCACGGCAAACTCCAGCTCGACCGGATTGCCCGTTGCCTGCTCAAGAGTGGTGAGCACGGTGTCGATCGACTCGGCAAGCGGCAGATACCCGTGTTTGAGTATATCCGCGAAATTTACGATTATGGGCCCCGGCTTGCTCAAATCGGAGACAACCTGATCGTTGTCCGGGTCATATACCGAGGCGCAATGAAGGAGGCTGCCGTTTTTGTTGGCCTCAGACACGTTAAGCAGGGTAAGGCCGGCTTTTTCGCCCTGTTGCAGAAAATCAGGAGTTTGACGCTCCAGATCCACCGCGTAGTATTGAACCTGGGAGGCGTTAAGAGCATCGCTTATCGATCCCCACTGGATATGGGGGTGGCGGGGAGAAAACCGGTGCCCGCTGCGACCCTCCACCACATACACCCCGAGGCCGAATGCTATGATCGCAAACCCATCCTCGGGCTTCATGTGGCTGACCGGGTAAAAGTTATAGGTTTGAGCGACGCCGCTGATATGCGGATAGAAGTAACGACCGAAGCGATTGCCCACAAGCTGCTGAAGAACAACGGCCATGCGCTCATGTTCGGGTTTCTGGCCTATGGATGCAAAATAGGCACGGCTTTCGGGTTGAAACAGTGACGCGTACACCAGCTTGATCGCAAGCACCAGTTGATCGAGTCTGACATCGACGTCAGGATGGCTGTTTGGGAGGATATATGTCTCAAACACACCTGCAAACGGCTGTGATACCGAATCTTCCAGCAGACTGGAGGAGCGCACCGCGATAGGCTCCTTTACCTGCAGAACAAATTGCCTTAGACGGTACAGAACTTTTTCACTGAAAGGTGTCTGAACAAAAGCATCACGGATATCCTCGTAGGAAGCCTGCTCCCTTATTCGTCTCTTTACGTTTGAAACGCCAATAAAACGCTCGAACTCCTCGATTCCGAGAATAGCGGTCAGAGGTGTTTTAATAGTAAGTCCGGCCGGCTGAACATCGGGAGCGAGGTTCTGAACCACGGTGTTGAGAAAAGATACCCCTCGTCCCTTTCCACCAAGCGACCCCCCGCACAAGGCCGTTATGTAATTGCTGCTTAGCTTTCCCACAATGTCAATAGAAATTATTTTCCCGCGATGGCGCCGGTCTACATACTGCTCAATCACTTTTACAAATGCATCCGTTAAAGCTTTATCATCTTTACTTGCCTCATCTTCGCAAAGCTCTCCGACTTTTCGGCCGAGTGTATTCTCCCCCTGTGAAACAAGCCATCGTCTGATCGAATCGTTGCGGATACTATCGGCAACCAGATTGTCCGGAAGCTCACAAAGGCGGGAAGCCAGCTCGTTTACCGTCGACACCGTCGCAATCTCTTCGCCAAAATCGGTGTGGAAGGTAAATGCGCCAAAACCCACTTTCTTTGTCAGAAATGCCCTGACCGTCTCGCTTAAGTCATCGGTTGTCTTATTGTGGAAAAGGGCATTAAGTTTTCGAGCCGAAGACTCGTGAGAGGCCCTGGTGCTGTTAAACAGAATGGGTATTTGCGGATAGTGATCTTTTATGTAGTGCGCAAGATCAAGCCCTGCCGTTTTGCAAAGCGTTCCGTTTTTGCCGAATTCGATATCTGAGATTACCCCAAGGAGAGCATCGCCGTATTTGCTGACATAATGAAGTGCGTCCTTGTAATTGAAGGCCACAAGTACCCGGGGACGGGTGCGGATTTGTGCCATCCGATCGTTTTCACGGGTGAGCGTGTGGTTCATCATATACCGAACCTGCTCGAAGATCTGGTTATAAAGCACTATCAGTAGTCTGGTACAAAAGGAGGGTGAATCCTCTACGACAAGGAAAGCCGGAACGAGGCCGGTCTGAATATCATTGTCGGCATTGACCGCATCCTCAAGAGAGGTTATCATGGCCAGAAAGACACGCGAATCTCCCCACCAGGAAAAAAGCCTGCGGTGAATGGTGGGAAAGGGCAGGCCAAGATTTGAGCCCACTGCAGTCGTGCGGTTGTTAAGAAGGAAGTATACCGGCAGTTGGGGATATTTTTCCATAAGCCGCTGACTCAGAAGCTGAGCGGCAGTCGAATCGCTTCCCACGGCTACTATGACCAGATCGAATCGGGCATGTTGCACAAGGTCAAGCGCCTGTTCATGCGATGATACTTGCGTTATTCTGGGAAAACGTCCGCTGCTGTACGACTGTGAGCTGTTATCCAGAAACCGCGCGAACAGAGGATCATCGTTTTCGGCCACAAAAGCATGAAACAGGCTGGCCACCAGAAGCACTTCCCGCACCTCAAAGCGCATCAGGTCAAACGACAGATAGTTTTCCCGCTGTTGATTGTCATACAATTTCTGCAGCTGGGGAATATCCTGAGGGCGCGGAATGGCGTTTGGGGTAAAAAGATGGGGAGGCATGCTCGATCGCTCCAGGATGTCGCGTCCCTTTGTATCGTTTAGATAATGTGCGATAAGACGCGAGATATTGGCAATAAGATTGCGCTCCTCTGCAAGAAAAGGCCCCTCATCGGCCTGAGGATGCTCATGAAGATAGCAAACCTCTACCGTCCCGACCATATTGTCGATGGTCATGAAGGTTTCTTTTTGAAGCCATGGTGTGGGCTGGAAATTCCCCGCTGTATAAATCTTACCGGCGAAAGTGATCCGTGCCGCCGTGTCCTCGGCGTACTGCCAGGAGGGGGGGATAATGGCACAGATATTCTGAAGTACCTCATCCACCGGTCCGCCGCCGGTGATCAGAAAGGTGGTCTGGTTGATTGCACGAAGCTCCTTGAGCCGCTCTGTGTTGTGTGCCACTAGCTGCTCATACATTCTGCTTCCGGCCGCCCCCGCAATAAGCTCTGCAAGGTTGTTTATAAGATCGTGCTCTTCTTTAAGAAACGGGTCCTGATTTGAAGGACCGTGAGGATGGATGTAGAAAATTTCGATTGTACCGTGTTTTTTGCCCGAAATCACGATCGGTCGGCTCTGTTTCCAGCGGGATTGCCGAAACTGTCGGGAAG
>CAZPHU010000065.1:0-21362 GCA_964586285.1 uncultured Fibrobacterota bacterium
CTAATTCGCGTGTTGTCAAAACGTAGTCTACATCCTGAGCCCCACTGTCGGTCATTTCGGGACGCTGCGCCTCGAATTTTTTTGCGGTACACGGCATGATCGATACCACCACGATATCCTCCGGTTTTTTACCGATTTTTTGGGCGTAATAGGTTTTCGCTACCGCACCGAACATCTGTTGAGGGGACTTACAAGTTGAAAGATTAGGCAAAAAATCCGGATAGTAGTACTCGGCAAACTTTATCCAGCCGGGGGAGCAGGAAGTAAACATCGGGAGGGCCACATTTTGCTTTTCTAACAGAGCCTTTTTTAATCTGTTCAGAAGCTCTGTTCCCTCCTCCATGATTGTGAGATCGGCTGTGAAATTGGTATCGAATACCCCGTCAAAGCCCAGACGGCGAAGCGCCGAAACCATTTTACCGGTTACCAGAGTCCCCGGCTCGTAGCCGAAACACTCACCCAGAGCAGCACGAATTGCGGGAGCGGTCTGCACTATCACATGCTTTTGCGGATCATCCAGAACTTCCCATGTCATTTGCATATGACTTTTTTCACTGATTGCCCCAACCGGACAAACCGCCGCGCACTGTCCGCACTGAACACATGCCACATCCTCAAGGTTTGATGCGAATGCCGGTCCGATAACCGTATCAAAACCCCGCCCCTGTGGAAAAAGCGCTCCTACTTTCTGAACTTCGTTACAGACCGATACACACCGGCGACATTTTATACACTTGGCGTTGTCCCGCACCAGTGCCGGAGTGCTGACATCGTTATGTGACTTTGCGGTCTGCCCCCGAAAGCGGATCTTTTCTATACCCATTTCCCTTGAGATTTGCTGCAGTTCACAATCATCATTTCGGTTACATGTCTGACAATCACCGTCGTGCTCAGAAAGCAAAAGTTCCACTATAGTGCGTCTTGCCTCCCGTGCCCGGCGGCTGTTCGTGTACACTACCATGTTATCAGCCACAGGAGCAGTGCATGCGGCAATCAGGGTTCTTGCTCCCTCCACTTCCACGGAACAAACCCTGCATGCGCCGAGTGCTTCGCGATTTTCCATATGACAAAGAGTAGGTATCTTTATTCCCGCTTTTTTGGCCGCCTCCAGAATCGTTGTTCCTTTAGCAACCTCTACCTGCATGTTGTTTATTGTTACTGTCGGCATAATTTACGTATCTCCTCATTAAGGTTACTTTTTACCGTAGTCGCAACGTAAACATCTTTTTGCCTGACGGACCGCCACGGTTTCATTCCAGGGCTGTTCGACTTCATTGAAATTGTTTTTGCGCCTTTGGACATCAATCAGAGTGACTTTCTCGCGCGGATACGGAACCGGATCGGCGTCAGGATCGTAATTTACGTCAAACCTGCGCCCCTCACGCCAGAAAGCATGCTGTTGTCCCGTCAACATTTCATCCATTCCCACTGCCGCACACTCTCCACTCGCAACAGCCTCGACAACCGATGAAGGGCCGGTGGCGGCGTCCCCGCCGGAGAAAATCCACGGTACTGATGTCCGGCCGGTCAAGCGATCGACTCTGATCATCTTGTTGCGTATTGTATCAACGGGCAAGTCTTTGCAAATATCGTCACAATCAAGAGTTTGACCGCAAGCCATTATTACCTGATCGGCCTGAAGGATATGATCGTTTTCGCCGGCTTCGGGACGACGCCTGCCGCTGCGATCGAATTCTCCAAGTCTCATCTGTCTGCATCTGACACCCCTAACCATCCCGTTTTCAACCATGATCTCACCGGGCGACATCAATGTTTTCAAAACCACCCCCTCGTGTTGCGCCTCTTCGATCTCCTCGGCGTAAGCGGGCATCTCTCCCATCGTGCGACGGTACACAACCGTGACCTCTTCGGCCCCGAGACGTAGTGCGGTGCGGGCTGCGTCAACGGCCGCGTTTCCTCCTCCGATAACAATGACCCTCCTGCCCACTTTTACCGAGCCTCGAAGGTTGTACTCCTTAAGAAAGCTTATCGCTTCCGAAACACCCTCGGCATCTTTTCCGGGTATGTCAAGGCAAATTCCCGACGGAGCACCCACGCCTATAAAAACTGCCTCGTAGCCCTCATCCTTCAAACCCGCAAGTGTAAAATCCCTACCCAGTCGTTTGCCGGTCTCTATGTCTACCCCCATGTTCTCTATCATGCGGATTTCACGAGCCAACTCCTCCCGGGGCAATCTGTAAGCGGGAATTGTCTGCACAAGCATACCGCCGGGACGAGGCTCGGCCTCGAAAACTTTTGGACGATATCCCAGACGCGCAAGAAAATAGGCGCAGGAAAGCCCCGCGGGACCGGCACCGATTATGGCGACTTTACGTTTGGCATTTTCCTCACTCTCACGGACTTCGGGTAATTGTACCGTTATCTCCTGCTCCACCATGAAACGCTTCACCCCTCGAATAGAAACAGATTCATCCAGAGAGGACCGTCTGCATTTGTCTTCACAGGTATGAAAACATACACGGGCGCAAACGGAGGCAAACGGATTTCGCTCACGATGAAGCTGAAGAGCTTCGGCATACCTCTTCTCACCAACAAGCGAAATAAACCCGGGCACATCAACATCGGCCGGACAGGCGCTCTGACAGGGAGCCCTGACAAGCGACGGACATATGCCTGCCTCGCAGTGCTTCTCAAGTATATGAGCTATGTACTCATCACGAAAATGCCTGATTGTGGAAAGAACCGGGTTTGGGGCCGTCTGCCCCAGACCACAAAGTGCGGTATCTTTTATCTGATTTCCCAGCTCTATTAAAGTGTCAATGTCTTCAAGCTTGCCCTGCCCCTCGCATATTTTTTCGACTATCTCAAGCATACGCTTGGTTCCTACTCTGCAGGGAACACATTTTCCACACGACTCTTCCTGAACGAATTCCAGGAAAAAACGCGCGACATCTACCATGCATGTGTCTTCATCCATAACAATAAGGCCACCCGAGCCCATTATAGCACCAAGCTCGCTGAGTGACTCGTAATCGAGCGGGACGTTCAGATGTTGCCTGGGGACACATCCGCCGGAAGGACCGCCTATTTGGGCGGCTTTGAACGATTTGCCGCCTTTAATACCGCCTCCGATATCGTATATCAACTCACCGAGCGTTGTTCCTATCGGCACCTCAACCAGACCGGAGTTGTTGATGTTACCCGCCAGTGCGAACACCTTTGTGCCCTTACTCTTATCGGTTCCGAACCGTGCAAACCACTCTCCCCCTTTTTTCAAGATAAGGGCTACATTTGCGTAAGTTTCAACATTGTTAAGCACAGTCGGCCTGCCCCATAAACCCTTTTGTGCCGGAAACGGAGGGCGCGGACGCGGCTCTCCGCGGTTACCTTGGATAGAGGTGATAAGTGCGGTCTCTTCTCCGCAGACAAAGGCCCCCGAACCCATCCTGATCTCAAGATCAAAGTCAAAGCCGGTTCCGAAGATGTTTTTCCCCAGCAATCCGACCGATCGTGCCCGGGCGAGTGCATGTTCAAGCCTCTCAACCGCAAGCGGGTATTCGGCCCTAACATATACATACCCTTGACAGGCTCCGACGGCATATGCACCGATCGCCATTCCCTCAATCAGGCTGTGAGGATCGCCTTCCAGGACACTGCGATCCATAAATGCACCCGGATCACCCTCATCGGCATTACAAAGGACATATTTGGCATCACCTTCGGCACCTCGAGCAAAGCTCCATTTCATCCAGGTGGGAAACCCGGCACCACCTCTTCCCCTCAACCCCGATTTCTTCATTTCTTCTATTACCTCTTCGGGGCTCATGTTGGTAAGTGCATCAGAGAGTGCGAAGTAACCGCCGCGACCGATGTAGTCTTCGATACTTGCCGGATCGATTATTCCACAGTTGCGCAGAACAAGCTTTGTCTGGCGTTTGAAAAATTCTATATCCTCGAAACGAGATACGACATTTTCAACAGGTCCCTCTTTTACTATCAGGCGATCGACAATCTCATTATTCTTCAGATGCTTTTCAACGATTTCCTTCGCATCCTCAGGCTGTACGTTCTGATAAAAGATGCAATCGGGATTTACAATCATCACCGGCCCCATCGCGCATGGCCCCAGACATCCGGTGGAAACAACCTTCACTTTTCCCGACAAGCCGTAAATGTCTATATGCTTATTAAGTTCATCTCTGAGTTTCAGCGCCCCGGATGCTATGCATCCCCCACCGGTACAAAGGAGAATCTCATACACGTAACTTTCGGACAGTCTCTTGTTCTCTTCACAAACCTTCTCTTTGAGAGTTTCGAGGTCATTAGTACTGGAAATGATTTTATCGATAATCCTCATAACCCTACGCCTCCTTTTGCCCGACAGCATCGTTTTTATACCGGCTTAATATTTCACCTATCTTTGTTGGCTTTACCCTCTGATGCACATCATCATCAATCATTATGACGGGCGCCAGGCCGCATGCGCCGAAACAACGTCCGACGTCAAGTGAGAAAAGACGATCTTCCGTGGTTTGCCCAACGTCGATTCCAAGCTCCTTTTTCAACGCCGAGAGAACCTCTTTACCCCCGCGCACATAGCAGGCTGTGCCCAGACAGACGCGTACCAGGTGCTTACCTCGCGGGACGGTTGAGAAGAATGAATAGAAGCCAACTACCCCCGCGACTTCACTGTATGGTTTATTCAGCGCGATACTGATTTTTTTGAGTGCGGCCTCGGGCAAGTACCCAAACATAGTCTGAGCGGTTTGTAAAACCGGAATGAGGGCGCCGGGTTTACCGCTGTAGTCTTTCAGAACTGAATCAAGCTGACAAAGCAGCTTTTCTTGGGATATCTGCTCATTACAGGAGCAGCAGTCTTTTGCGGCCATACGACTCTCCTTTGTAGCACGTTTTTATGTACGGAAGCGACAAGGCATAGGGCTTCATGCGATAAAGATGTGAACTGCTAAGAGCGCATCCTTTGTCCACAGCTATAAAACTGAAGCTTCACATAAATCGATATGTATAAGTATAAAAACGGCAACATAAAGAGTCAAATTCTCGTGATACCAATCACAACTTCGGGGGCCGCAGACAGCTTTTTCGAACAGATTCAACCAGTTAGAAGCTGTCGCCGAACGTAAGATTTCACAACATAATAGCGTTTTCTGAGAATAATTTCACGATTTATGTGCCGCTTTGGCTTTTTTAAGCACTTTATGAGCGCTTCATTTTTTCGCACTTTTTAGGAGAGGGTTGGTATAACAGAGAGAGCGTAAGAGTCGTGTCTCTGCGGCGGTTTAGGCAAGATCCGCCGGAGCAGTAGATATTTCGTATCGACTGGGTGAGAAAAAGTGGGGCACAATGCACTGGGTCCCCACCAGATCTTTAGGCCTATGGGCTTGATCTCCGACAAAAGACCGCCTTCTGTCGTTATACTTGTCTATGCGTTTCTTTACCTGATTCCTTATCTGCGACCCTTAAAACCTCCGGCTTTGCCGGACTTAGTCATGAGAGAAATCCATTCTCTGTACTTCGACACCTTCAAACGCATTAAGCTTTGAAGACATCTCATCGTACTTGGCCGGATCACCGGTCATCTCCAGAACGATTAAGCCGTTCATCGAACAGAAGTCTGCGTTTACTTCATGAAGACCCAGTCGTGTTTTAATGTTGCATCCGTACTCGGTAAATACTTTCTGAATATCCGGAGCCTGGTTGACACGATCGTGGATATGTACTCCCATAATAACATGATTTTCACCCATTGTGATACTCCTTTCATACATGTTTAAGCTTCGGTTTATCAATATAATAACGGATACACAGATTTTTCAAATCCCCTCCTGTAAAACACTGTCAAGTTGAGCTAGGTACTTCTTTATCTGATCAAGGCTTTCATTGGGGGCAGGTTCGATCAGTGGCAAATAGGGGTTTTTTAGCTGTGCATCTATGGTGAAATCATACAATTCGTAAAGCTTGTTGACGGCTTCTTCGTAGTCAAATATCTCTTCCATACGTTGCATCAGGTACTTTTCATAACGCGGAATAGCGCGCAGTTTTTCAAACAGACCGTTTTTATAATCGGGATAAACAGTAGGTGGATCGTCAAACGTACGGTTCAGGTCCCAGGGAATAAATTCAAACAGGCCTGTTTTTGAGTTGAACCATAGATAGAAGTTGTTGACTACCCCGTCGCCGTTTGATGTCAAAATGGATACTGCCAAATAGTCCAGGGTATTGTATACATCCAGCATACCCTCTAATTCGTCTGTGTTCTCCGAAGCCAGGCCTCTGTCTAGGATGGCGATAAGTCGACGGACATCCTCATATACCATATTGTCGTCCGGAAGTTTCTTGTCGAAGATCTGTTGAGGGAAAGACCCGTTTTTCATGGTGAAGCGGCCGCGTACGTTTATTTTATACAGGCTTGATACAGGCAAATTTCGCCGCAGGAAAAACATCTCGTCTACCTCCTCAAGCTTCAAGTACAAACCTTCAAATAAATTATTTATAAATAATCTTCGGACATGAATCCTCGGGTTGAGCAGATCGGTTTTCCCGAAAAACCAGGCCGCCAGACGATACCTGCAAAAGCTCGCATCAGACATCTGAGGAGTGAGTATACTTGCCTCCACTACCCTTACCGGATAGCCGGCGAATACTTCCAGTTTAAATCCCTTCTGGGGATCATATCGAGTAACGTTGCCGTGAATACGTAACCTGCCGGGAACAAAACCCGAGTCTGTTTTCACTCTTGCTGCAACCCATTGGTTTACAAAAGCGGTCTTTCTGATTCTGATCAGGGCATCATCCGAAAGCAACAAATTAAGTGCGGCAATACCACTGTTGTCTCGGGGTAATAGTGGCCACTCGCAACCGGCGAATAACAGAATACATATCAGGAGAACCGATTTACCAGTTGACCTGAATCTGTGTGAAAAATCCATGACTCAACCGTCCGATCAAACCGGTTTCGGAATTGGGTGCAAATACGAGTTCCGCATTTGTCATCCAGCGGATGTCACCGTCGGAGTCAAAATAGACATTTACTCCGGGCAGCAGCTGGAAAATAAAATAGTCTTTACTGCCGAGATCCGGCACAAGAAAAGAAAACATGAAAAGGGGCTCTATCCCCTTAATTAGCCTCTCTTGCCAGGTGAACTGACGGGCCCAGAGTATACGGAATGCCGCAAACCATGCATTTTCGGGTGCACCAATTTCCTCGTTTGTAAAAGATAGGTTCGGATCTTTGCCCGTAAAGAATTCCAGTTCCAGATTCCTTGAATCAAATTCTTTCCAATATCCCGCGTTTATGATATCGTACAGCTGTTCACGGTATTGAGCTAACATATTGCCAAACACGATGTTTCCCCAGGGTCTTTTGATTTCGGCCGCGTTATTCAGGAAAACACGCTCAGATGCATCCGCTCCGCCCTGTGCATATATTTGCAGGTGACTGTCGGAAGATGATTCCCACTCTGTTCGCCACTGTAAACTAATATCGTGATCCAGTATTCCAAAACTCTGGATGTATGAATTGAGCAAAGACCTGTTTATCGACAGTATATCATCACCACCTTGCCTTTCCTCTATCCCGAATTCCTTTTTCATGTTTCCCACGCGCAAACGGTTGAGTTTGCTTATGTCAAACTCCACATATCCCTTTTTAATCTGAATACCCAGATCGTTTATATCCCCCTTCATATCGAAGGAAACTTCGATTCTGTCTGTGATCGATATTGTATAATCCAACTGTATTTTTAAAATGGGGATTATCTCATCATTAAAGATAAGCTGAGAACCGACAGGAGATTCCGCGGGGATAAACGACCGGCCAAAACCCCTGTCTCTGTACCCTGCGCCAACCTCAAGCCTTCCGTCCCAATCAATTACATCGTCAAACGGATCGGCCGGGCACTTATTTAAAAGACCCGCTGACATATAAAAAAGCAAAAAAAATACAAATCCACCACGTATCATTTGATTACTTCTTTTTAAGGCGAATATCCTTAATAATCTCACCATTGCCGTTAAACAGTGTAGACATGATCTTCTCTTCCGATACATTTTTGCTCAATCTCACTTTGTAAGTGATGGTAACCGGGCTGCTGGCGGATATATCCTTGAGCTTAACGGAGTGAAAAAGATTTGTCATTTTGCCTTGGAATTCCTTTCTTGCCTCCTCAGCGTTATCCGCTTTAAGAATAATTTCGTATTTAGAACTGTCGTTTGATTTTATACCATATCTTCGTCTTCTCAAAACAGCTTCACTGAGTCCGAATATGCCCAGAGCAACACTTCCAACCGCAAACAAACCACTTCCGAATGCCATACCCAGAGTTATTGCCATAAAAATATAGACCATATCGGTGGTATTCTTTATGACCGTACGGAAACGGATGACCGCGATTGCTCCAATCAGCCCAAATGCCCTTACCAGATTGTTTCCAATTATCAGGGTTACGGCAGCGGCCACAAGCGGCAAAAGTACCAATGTATGCAAAAACGTCTTTTTCACTTTCGAGACGGGTTGTATGCGCTTATAAAGAAGCGACAAAAGAAAACCCAAAATAACAGCAATTGTCAAATTAAGCATTACCGAGGTTATATCACTGTTGGTGATCGCCGGAATCGAAGTTTTGATGTTGAAAGATGAATCGAGTATAGCACCCACAGGCATTATTCCTTAAGTGAAAATGCGAGTTTTCCACCACCAAATACCGCAAGGGGCATGCCAAAGGCACTTATCTACGCGACATTGCCCAATCCGGAAATGACGGCTGTTTAGTGGGTTTTCAACAAGATCATTTAGAGCAGAAGGGTTGGAGCAATGTCGTGGATTGTCTCTGAAGAATTTCCAGGATTGCTTAAATTCCAATGCTCCAGGAATAGGTGCGAATCGCCCTGAGAGAATCGCTCAATTCAGATTGAAATTCATGCGCCCTAATTAAAAAAACTGTTGACTACCTGTTTCCTTAGATAAATACTTACTTTAGAAGTTAATTTGTTTCCTAAGGGGTAAAATGTATGTTCTCAAAGCTGTCATTATCTCAGAAAATGATCTCCATAATCGTTTTGCTGCTTGTGTGTGTCTTTACAATTATTGCCCTGTTCATCAGTAAGCAGGTGGGTACCGGTGTTTTTTCTCTCCAGAAAGCAACCGTCACACGTGAGACATCCATTCTCACCGACATGGTAGAACTTATGGTTGATGAACAGAAAGAAATTGTATCCCAAAGTGCGATAAGAACGATGATACGTGAGGAACTGAAAGAAAAGAAAGATTTTTCGCAATCAACAGGATATATTCAAAACGTCAATAAAAGAAAAACCTTCTATGAATACTCATTTTTGGCGGATGAGAATGGAAAAATTCTGGTTTCCTCGGATCCGGAGTTGGTCGGAAAACCTATAAATAATCGTGAATGGTGGAAAGAGTTATCAGCGACCAAGTCGGTAATTTATGAACCCCACCCGGTTGCATCAAGCTCGGGGGATCCGATATCGATTGTAGCCGCCGCCGTAAAGGATGAAAATGGGGCCTTTCTGGGGGCATTCGGAACGGCTGTAAATATCAAAACTCTCGCCGATTTATACATAACCGATATTCAAATCGGTAAGGGCGGCTACCCCTATTTAGTTACCGATAGAGGTGTTGTAATTGCACATCCGGATAAAAACACAGTAGGGCAGGATATCTCTTCTTTTGATTTCATAAAAGAGGTCATATCGAATGAAACAGGATTCCAGAATTATGTCTGGAAGGGAGAAAGGAAGATTCAGTCCTATAAAAAAGTTAGAAACATTCCCTGGTATATCTGTATAAATACTCCTAAAAACGAGCTTGTTGCCCTGGCCAATTCTCTGACATTGATGGTCACAATCATTTCGATTATAAGCGTCGTGCTGCTTTCAGTTATAGTCTATATGGTTATTAACTCCGTTGTTCTAAAAAGATTTCATAAGTTCGGCGATGTTTTTGGAATGGGAAGCAAAGGGGATCTTACGGTTAGAGTGACCGATTCAAATAAAGATGAACTCGGCTTACTGGCCCAACAGTTCAACGGCTTTGTCTCAAATATCCAAAACCTGATGAAAGATCTTCTTACCAGTATAACCGAAATGTCCTCTTATTCCGAAGAGCTAAGCGCTACCGCAACCGAGATGGCCTCGACTTCCGAAGAACTGAGTTCACAGTCGTCCGTCGTCGCATCTTCCAGCGAGCAGTCGACCGCCAACGTCAATACCATTTCTTCGGCAGCCGAACAGATGTCCAGCAATCTGGAGTCTGTTGCCATATCGATGGAAGAGCTGACGGCTTCGGTTACGGAAGATGCAAAAAGCACCCAGCGCGAAAGTCACCTGGCCCGTGAAGCTCAGGATGCCGCCGACAAGACGGTCACAACGATGAACAGGCTCGAAACCGCGGCTCAGAAGATCGGTAAGGTGGTTGAGCTGATCCGAGACATTGCCGACCAAACCAACCTCCTGGCGCTCAATGCTACAATCGAAGCAGCGTCGGCCGGCGAAGCGGGTAAGGGATTTGCGGTTGTCGCCAACGAAGTTAAAGAGTTGGCGAAGCAATCGTCTCAGGCCACGGATGAAATCGCGGTCCAGATAAGCGATATTCAATCAAGCACTCTGGATGCGGTCGAAGCAATAAAGGGAATTACCACCAAGATAAATGAGGTCAACAGTATTTCTGAGATGATCGCTTCATCGATAGAAGAGCAGACCGCAACTGTACAGGAAGCGGCCAAAAATATAACGGAAGCGAGTGGAGCATCGTCGGAAATCGCCAGAAACGTATCTGAATCCGCACGTGGATTGCAGGAGATCAGCTCAAATATTCAGGGGGTAAACAGTGCGGTCGCAAATACAAGCGAAGCGGCTTCCAATGTAGAAAGACGATCGAACGATCTCTCCCGCATGAGCAAACAGCTGAGCGAAAAAATAAAGACTTTTAAAGTATGACTGCTTTAAGTACTCTCACACATAAGAGGACACGAATCATTTCGTGCCCTCTTTTTTTATGAAAACCCAAAAAAGCCCGGTTTATGAACTACAGAAGCATCTTTGTTTCTATTTCCACAGACTTAGAGCCGGAAGTTACCGGCGGGAAACGCCACATTGCAATCTCGCCCTCCGCCATCTGCTTAAGTCTGCTTCGGCCGTAACCAAACAGCTCTGAACTAACATCAATATTCTCGGGCTCTCCATTTGAATTAACCACAAAGCGAATCGTCAGTTCATCTTTACCGGTATCCCGAACGTCACCCGGCAACCCGCCAAGTATTGGACGCAGACAATATGGAATGTAATATTGATTGACCCAGGAGGTTATCTGAGCGGGATCATGGCTGTCTTTTTTTAATGAAAGAAGATCTTTGGCAACTGCACCACGAACTAGAAGCGGAAAAGTGATTACATCCTCACACTCGGGAATCGAGACGCTGTCCACCAGATGTATCACTCCCTGAGGGAAAAAGCGGGTCAGGTCCTGTTGTCCGTAGCTTTTGTAATTTCGTCCCCCAAGCGAGAAGTCAGTTCCGTTGCCGCTTATTTTCCAAACCTCATCGACAAAACTCTCCCCATAACAGGTGTCCCGGTAATCGTTAACCAGCACCTGACGAATGATTCGAACTTCCGCCGCCATTCTATCCTCGGCGCTATCTATCAGCGCGTAAGGGTTTAAATATGCATGCGTTATGTGCATCCAGTGTTTGTCTGAACCGGTTGGCAGACGAAGCCGATGCTGCTTTACTCTCCAAATAATCCCATTATCTTTTAATTCAATCCTGTCACGTACGTACATTGGATTTTCCGGCCCTATCGAATCGGAATCATAAACCCAAAAACCGGCTATCGCCTGCTTAACCGAGTCCTTCTGTGGTTCGGAAAACTGTGTAAGCGTACGGTAGTCGATATCGGTTTCTTCAAACAGATTAAACAGCTGACGGGGAATACCTTTTTGGCCTATTTTGGTGTACATGAAAAAAGCCAATACCAGAATAGCAGCAAGAATTATAGCCTTGGTAAAAGAAGTATTCGATTTTCTACGCCTGGGACTCATAGAGGCCCTCTCCTCTCATTGCTAAAAATGCCTAAACTCTTAACGAAAAACGTAATATATATTCGTACAAGAATTATAAAAATGTCTAAGGAAATCCAGAGCACACAAATCTCAAAAGCCGCCTGAGTTTGCCTGATTTTTAAATCAGACGGGTTATCACCTGTTTAACGATCAAACCATGCCGGGGATCACCTTCAACAATACCGATGATATTTATAGAAACGTTTTAACTTATGGAAAAGTTACAGCTCTGGATCAATCAGATTTGAATGGTCACAGGCCGAGCCGCCACTAGTATGATATGCTCTTTATATGTAAATAAAAGATGGAGTTACTGAATGGAAATCGAAAATGCCGTCAAAGCCATTTTGGAAGCGATCGGGGAAGATCCAAAACGCGAAGGACTTATCCAGACACCGAGAAGAGTGCGCAAAGCCTATGAGCATATGCTGGAGGGTTACAGGGCCGATCCGCATAAGATACTTAACAAGGCCATATTCCATGAAGAATGCAACCACATGATCATTGTACGGGACATCGAGTTATACAGTATGTGCGAACACCACATGCTTCCATTTTTCGGTAAATGTCACATCGGTTATATTGCTCAGGATAAGGTGTATGGTGTGAGCAAACTGGCTCGTCTGGTAAACTGCTTCTCACGAAGACTTCAGGTCCAGGAAAGACTTACCCAGCAGATCGCATCAAGCCTGATGGGTCCAATTAACGCTGAAGGAGTGGGGGTCGTAATCGAGGCTCGACATCTATGCATGATGATGCGCGGTGTATCGAAACAGAATTCGAAAATGATCACCTCCGCAATGCTGGGTTCTTTTCGTTCGGAGATTGCTACAAGAACCGAGTTTCTTCGGCTTATCGGATTGGAACGGGCATAACCGGCTATGCATTAAAGGATACAGGCAGTTTCTGCATCAGCTGGCCCAGCATACGATTATTGATCCGCTTTACCCATTTTACGATATCTTCCGGTGTTTCGATCGCCTCCATGTGCGAGACGGACTCGGAAGCCTCGGCGAAACTGATGTTTGAGATCAGTTCCTTTATAACCGGAATATTTCTGGGAATCACACTGAATCGCTTCAACCCGAGACCAACAAGTAAAACGGTGTGAAACGGATCGCCGGCCATCTCTCCACAGATGGAAATTGGTTTGCCTCCGGCCTTGGAAGTTTCGATTGCCGTTTTGATTATTTTTAGAAACGCCGGTTCAACCGGGTTATATAAGTAATTGACCTTAGGATTGTTACGATCTGCGGCACTCAGGTACTGAAGTAAATCGTTTGTACCGATAGAGGCAAAATCGATCTCTTTCATGAAAGTATCCATCTCAAGTATAGCCAGCGGCACTTCAAACAGCACACCACAGGCGGGCACAGGTACGCCGATTTCATTGGCAGTTTTTCGGATAAAATCTCTTGCTTCCAGCCACTCCTGCAGTGTGGTAACCATCGGAAGCATGATAGAGTAGCTCCTATTTTGCCCCGCAAGCATAATCGCCTTCAGCTGTGCGGAGAATATATCTTTTCTTTCCAGGAGAATGCGGATCGCCCGCCACCCCATGAATGGATTGAACTCGGCCGGCATATTAAAAAACGCCGGTATCTTGTCCCCCCCAATATCCATCATGCGAAACACACAGTGCTTTTTGCCGATCTCATCAAGAATGTCGCTATAGTAACTTTGTTGTTGCTGTTCTGTGGGAAACTCTTTCCTGTTGGACAGCAGATACTCACTTCGCACCAACCCTATTCCGTCCGCGCCGTACTCCATTGCCAAATGCGCATCATTAGGCAGAGAAATGTTTGCAAGCACCTCAATCTGTATACCGTCACGCGTATACGCAGGACGTTGCCACTTTTCCTTCAGTTTATCAAGCGCCAATGTACTTGGCTTCATTTTTTCATAATGACTGACAACGGCGGCCGTCGGTCGGATCGTTACGGTCCCCTCATCGGCATCGACATAAAGAAGATCCCCGGGGCGTATGTTGTTAATCATGTTTCGAAGGCCCGATACAACCGGAATATTGTACGAACGAGCAAGAATCGCGGCGTGAGAGGTCGAACCGCCGCTGGCGGAGATTACCGCCTGAATCTTTTCTATGTCGTAGGAGAGGATATCGGAGGGGGTGAAGGTGCGGGAAACTATCAGCACGATGGGCTCCATGAAGGTTTTGGCCCGTCCCTCATCCTCTTTGGCAAAGGTTATGAGCTTCTCACAGATCTCCACCATATCACCGCTTCTTTCTTTGAAGTAAGCGGTGCCCGCGCTGTTGAATCGTTTGATGAAGTCGTTGGAAACAAGGCGTATGGAGGTCTCGAGATCGTAAAGCTTGGTGGTAACGGTCTCGACAACTTGCCCTATAAACGCAGGATCATCCAGAATATGTTCGTAGATATTGAGGATGGAAGCATCAAAGGAACCGCCTTCATCGAAGCTTTTTGCATAGGAGCGATAATCTTGCTTCGCCTTGTCACGGATTTCGTTGAATTTCATGATCTGGTCGCCAACGTCCTGGCGACTGATCGATACGACCGACTCCTGCTGAGAGGCTCGACCGATATAATAGGCTTTTCCCAACCCCTTGCCGGGAACTATGCTGATACCTTTTAGCTGTGTTTCTTTTTTCATGCGCACGGAACATCCCAAATCAAGTCTCTGTATTCTCTGATGGACCTATCTGATGAAAACGTTGCGGAACGAGCAATATTGTACAAGCACATGCGAAGCCATTTACGGCGATCGGTATAAAGCGCATCTATTTGGTCTTGTTTACCGCAGTAGTCCTCAAAATCCATGATCACCTGGAATTCATCCGTGTCACGCAAAGATGATAAAAGAGGGTAAATCGCACTGCCTTCGGGTATTTGTGAAAGCGAGTTTTCAATGAGGGAAAATACCTCGCTCAGATGCGGATTTTGATTCAGAACGGCACTTGGCGAGTAGCCCTCGGGACGGGCAGGTTTGTTATTGTCCCAATTGCCGAAGAGTATCAGATTCTCCTCTCCAATCTGCTCAGCCATCTCTATGTTCGAACCGGACCTGCTCAGTATGCTTAGCGAACCGTTTAAGGCAAATTTCATGTTACTGGTTCCGCTGGCCTCAAGTCCAGGTGTTGCAATTTGTTCGCTCAGATCGGCGGCCGGCACCAGATGCTCGGCCCATGTCACGCCATAGTCAGGAACGAAGATTACTTTCATTTTGTTTGAAACACGGGAATCGTTATTAACGATATGGATAGCCAGACTGATCAGGTGAATGATCTGCTTTGCCAGATGATCGGACGGCGATGCCTTACCGGCAAAGATATGGGTACGAGCCGACCCAAACTGCTCCTCACCGGAACAAATTCGAAGGTAACGGGAAAGGATACATAGCACCTGAAGGACCTGTCTTTTGTAGGGATGGATTTTTTTGGCCTGAATATCCATCAGGGAACGGTCGTCAATTTCCACATCCAGCTCTCGCTTCAGGACGTCGGATAAATGCCTTTTTGCCGTATGCTTTACATCGTCTAGTCGGATCAGGAATTCTTCATCCTGGGCAAATGCTTCCAGCTTGCTGAGCTGCCCCGAATCGTAGGTCCAGCCGTCTCCGACGGCTTCGGTTATCAGATTAGCAAGTGGACGATTGATGCACTGAAGCCAGCGTCGATGAGCTATGCCGTTGGTTATGTTATGAAATCGCGTGTTTGTAAAAGTGCCCAGCGAACCGAAAACCTTGCCACTGAGTTTTTCTGACTGTTCCCTGGAAACTCCATTTACCGAAAAAGAGCCCAATACAGCCAGATGCGCCATTTTGACCCGCTTTACCTCGCCCTCCTCGATAACCGAGAGTTCGCGAATTATATCGTTGTCGTTAACCCCCTTACGACGAACACCGTCGAGGTGGCGCTGATTGATTTCATAGATAAGCTGTACGTTTCTTGGAACGATCTGTTCCATGAGATAGATAGGCCAGTTTTCAAGGTTTTCCCTGCTCACCGCATGACTCGTATACGCAAAAACCTCTCGGGTCATACTCCAGGCCTCTTCAAACGACACACCTTCATCATCTACCAGCAACCGCATAAGCTCCGAAACCGCCAAAGCACACCGGCTTCCATTGAGCTGAATCACTACCTTTTTGGAAAAATCTCTTATGTCGTTGTTGTGAAGTTTGAATCGACGAACAATGTCACTTAAAGATGCGGCT
Source organism: uncultured Fibrobacterota bacterium (assembly GCA_964586285.1). Taxonomy (GTDB): domain Bacteria; phylum Fibrobacterota; class Chitinivibrionia; order Chitinivibrionales; family CAYFVL01; genus CAZPHU01. The sequence continues at coordinate 16,253 of CAZPHU010000065.1, forward strand.
ACAAAGAAATACTGCTGCTTTATGCGCAATTCCGTTGCTCTTCGAACATCCTCATCGGGAAAAAGAATCTTTGTCAGACGCCCGGACTGAGATTTCTCTTCACAGGCCCGAACATAATCTCCGTGATTTAAATAGTCGGGAAGAAATTCCTCGGAGGGACGAGCCGACCAAAGACGAAGCGTATTTACGGTCTCGTTTTTATAACCCGGTATGGGCATATCGTAAGGTACCGCAATAGCTTTATCCGAAGGGCGCCAACTGGATCGACTGGAAATAGTCTGCCCCGGGTTGGGCTCTACACGACCGTGAAATCCTATCGTGCAGGCATATTCGGGACGAACGATTTCCCATGGATGTCCCTTATGAAGCCAGTCGTAGGGCCGCTCCACCTGTATTCCATGCTGAACCTTCTGGTGAAATAAGGCATAATCGTAGCGAATACCGTAGGCCATTGCCGGCACTCCAAGAGAAGCCATCGCTTCCTGATAACATGCCGCCAGCCTTCCCTTTCCACCATTCCCCAACTCAAAATCATCCTCCTGGTCGTATATCTGATCCAGTGAGAAACCCAGATTTTGCGAAAGCTGCATCACGCTCTCTTCCAGATTCAGACTAATCACGTTCTGCCGCAGACTTTTACCCAGTACATATTCCATGGACAGGTAATAAACCCGCCTGACATTTTTCTGATGATAATTCTTTTGGGTTTCTATCCATTTATCCACCATCTGGCTGCGCACACCGTAGGAAAGGGCCATATACTTATCATAAGGGGTCGCCGTGGCATCATCTTTTGCCAGAAAGTAACGCAGATATCGATAATAAAAAGCTTCGAGATTTTCCATGCTTGCGAGACTATACTTTTCCTTGAGAGAATAAACCGATTCGTATCCACTTATTATATATATTGTACAGACCAAAATGCTGTAGAAACCAGATATTTTTTTCAAAAAGTTGAAGCGGCTTAGGAAAATAGAGTAGAGAAAGTATTCGGATCGAAGTCCGTGAAACGGGGAAGGTAAAAATGGCGGAGGGGAGAGGATTTGAACCTCCGGTACAGTTGCCCGTACGACGGTTTAGCAAACCGTTGCCTTAAGCCTCTCGGCCACCCCTCCGAAAAACCTGGAGTCTTTAACGAAAGATTTAAAATAGTATGTGACAGAAAGAGGGCACAAGAGTTAAAAATCTGAGTACCAACTTGATATCAAACCTCAGTAATCCACATCATCGTATGAGGAAACGACATTAAGCACCTTGTTAAGATTGGTCATTTCAAACAAACGCGACATGTATGCCACCGGATTGGGATCGGAATTCAAAAGAATCAAATGACGATTGGACTTTTGCATAAGAGTATGATAATAGACGATTATCCCTACCCCATGACTGTCAATGAAATCGGTTTCGCTTACATCCAGAACCAGTTTTTCGCATCTTCGTTTATACATCGCCTCCATTTTCCTGGAGAATTTGCGATCATCAACACCGATAACCCGCCCGACCAGTTTCAAAACGGGCACATCTCCGATTCTTTCGCTGCTGATTTTAAGCCCCATAGTTACCCCTCCGCTTATTTAAAAACGCTGTAAGCTTGTCGTAATTGACTGAATATCCTGCTACATATCTTGATTATAACAACAGGTAAAGGATTTGCAAAGATATATGAACATAAAGAATGAAAAACGGCCCGCCGTCGTCATGTCAATAAATCGAGGATAACCGCATAGTTCTGCGCGGTTAAATAGAAGCTGTTTCGAAAAGAAGTTTATGAACAGTCGATAAGGAAGGAATCGTGCCGAAGGGGGGAATCGAACCCCCACGGGATTGCTCCCAACGGATTTTGAGTCCGCAGCGTCTACCAATTCCACCACTTCGGCAAAGACAACTAAAATTAATTATAATCATTTAAAAGGGCAAGACCTAAAATTACATCGGGCTCCCCATGTCAAACGGCGGCGCTGTCATTTTCAGCCGACCAGTCATCATCCTCCCCTCCATCATCTTCGGAATCTTGTTCATTTCCCTCCTCAAGGGAGTTCATGTCAAGAATGGTATCCTCGATGATGGTATCGGCATGCATCTCTATAAACTCACAAACCTCTTTTGGATCGACTGTTCCATTTTCAGCCATATGTTCAAAAACGGTTAACCCTGTTGCTATCATTATATTTCTTACCAACTGCTCATCATACAGTCTGCACATGTTTCCTTTCATGCAGTCCTCTCTCTTGAAACATTGACCTTGCCTCATATAAGGCCCGGTCCGTTGATTATTGGGCAAACACCGCCGGTGTCCGAACGAAGGGGCTTGAAGACGATGTCTCAGGTATGTGTTCAAGGGCTTAATTTTTCCCCTACGCCCCTATTATATCACCTCAAATGCAGGAGGGTCAACTCAATTCTATATTCTGTAGACGGTGTTTGATAATTCTTGCCCGCAAAACACTGGACCAGACATGCCCCGATCTGGAAACGACCGGGTTTATCGGGGCTGGTAGCCACCCGAGTCAAATTACAAAAAATTTTTTTCCCGCTTTTTTCCCGGCAACGGATTATTTTTGAATCGAATAAAAAACAGGTCACCCGTGCCTGATCATCTGCCTATTTTCGTTCTCTATTCGGCTAAACGTCCGTCATATTTATATAGAACCTGGATTGAGCGATTCTTTCGCGGCGATTCGCGCAGAACCGCTTAGTTTAGGTAGAAGGATTCGCATTTGTTCAAAAACATTCCACCCGACAGTACCACTTTTGATGTTGAAACTCAAAATGGGACCTTTCAGTTTTTACGACCCTCCGACCCCGATCGAATTTTAAATGAAATGAGCGATCAGGAGTACGAGAAAGATCAGTTCCTGCCGTATTGGACAGAGTATTGGCCTTCATCCACCGCCCTTCTGAGACTGCTTCAAAACCATCCTCTTGCACCCGGAAACAAAATTGCAGAAGCAGGATGCGGTTTAGGCGTTTTGTCCGCCTATCTTACCTTTTGTGGCTGCGATGTTGTTCCATTCGATTTATCGTTCTCCGCCTGCCTCTATGCACAGGCAAACATCAGTCAGTTCAAGCCAACAGCAAAAGCGGTTTGCACCGACTGGCGTGCTCTTCCTTTCAGGCCCAACAGCTTTGACTGCATTATCGCAGCCGATGTGCTGTACGAATCTCGCTGGATACACCCCGTGCTCTCGTTTTGCGACAGATATTTGAAAACTAAAGCATTTGCCCTGATTGCCGATCCATGCCGCAAACACTGGAGTTTGTTTAAGGACAATGCTGTTGAGTATGGATTTAGGGTGGAGGTTGTCGAAAAGAGCAGACTCAACGAAAACAAAACTGTTATCGAGGTGCTCAAACTGGACAAATTAGTCGGCAAGTTATCGTAGGAGCTTTTTTTGATTTGTTAACGCCAATATCGACGAAGCCGGCACAGTCTGTGATTCTTCTTAATATGCATGAGAACAATTTTCATAATTACCGCCCTTCTCGTGTTACTGATCGAAGGCCTGTCGGCACAAGAGGATGAACCATACAGAGTCGATGATGTTCGATTCACAGGTAACTCCTTTTATGACAATGCAAAGCTGATAAAGCAAATGCAAATGAAGCCCAAATCCTTATTTCGTAAGAGCACCTATTTTTTCCCCGACCTTGTCGGTGATATCGATTCGCTCAAGTCTTTTTATCGCACGCGCGGGTTTTTGTTTGCAGATGTCCTTCTGGATACCATAATCCGGGATACAACGGAGAAAACCGTCGACATCGTACTTACCGTCTCAGAAGGTAACCGGGTATTTATTGATTCTATAGCCCTCGACGGTAACAGAGTTTTTTCTGATAAGCAAATAAAATCGAAACTCAGGATTAAACCGGGCGAGCCTCTTAATTCCATTCGCCTGCAGGAGCAGACAAGCTCCATTTCACAGCTTCTGGCAACACGCGGGTATCTGTTCGCGGATATAAATATCCGGACTCAAATCGATACCGCCGAGTACAGTGCAACGGTTGTCTATGAGGTCGATGAAGGGCCGATTGTGCGGGCGGGACGCCCCCATATCGCGGGGATTGAAAAGTATCGGGATGATGTTATTCGGCGTGAGCTTACATTTGGGGAAGGAGACACCCTAACATCAGAAGTGATCTCAAAAACGATTCAAAACATCACCGGCACAGCTCTTTTCGACAACGTTCAGATCGAGCCCGTAGATACCACCTTTGCCGACGGCCGGGAAGCTGTGACGGTGCCGGTTCTTGTACAGGTCTCCGAAAGGGATGTTATTGCCTATCAGGTTGATGCCGGCTATGATACATATGAAGCCTGGTACGCAAGTTTAACCCTTCTATACAGGAATCTTTTTAATCTGGGACATCGAATTTCTCTGACCGGAAGCTATTCAGCGGTGGTTAAAGGGGGGCAGCTCAACTATATCTACCCACGATTCGCAACCCTGCCCCTTAAGCTTAACGCCCAGGCATTCATTGAGTTGCGGGAATATGAGTCGTATGAGGGCGTGTTTGACGGACTCACCCTTACTTTAGACGGAACGCAGGGACTTAACAATTTTTTCCAGCTAAAGGCCGCCTTCGAGAGAGTCGAATGGCTGGATGAGCCTCCGCCGACCAATGATTTCCCCAACGTTCCCCGCAAAAACAATGCTATCCTGGGGGTAGGTATCGGACGGGACACACGGTTTTCGGCTTTTACTCCTCTAAGCGGTGTGTATGTTACGTTTGAGGGTGATGTCGGAGGACTTTTGATACCCGACACCTATCAATTCTATAAGCTGACGGGGGACATTCGCGGATACCTGGAGATCCCCGGTAGTCCGCTCACGATTGCATCCGCCGTATTCACCGGCTACATACAAGGCTATGGTGATGATGAAGACTTCGTCCCTCCTCAGCATCAGTTCCGTATAGGGCAGCAGGATGTGCGTCATGTTCGTGGATATGAAATACAGGAGATTATGCCCGTTGATGACAACAATAACGTGCGGGGTGGAAATTTCGCCGTGGTAATCAATATCCTCGAGATTGGTTTTCCCCTCTTTCTTTGGTTTGATGGTGCCGTATTCGCCGATGCAGGATACGCATGGACAGACCTTGATTCGGT
>CAZPHU010000066.1:0-21330 GCA_964586285.1 uncultured Fibrobacterota bacterium
CTAAATGATACGCTTAAGCGTCTGCCGTGCCGTACCTCAAAGAGGTATCCGGCGGCAGCGGGTCTGAAGGCCTTGAGATAGCCGATCTCCTGAAACGGCAAATCAACCGGCAACGCAGATTTTATAGCTCGTTTGGCGGAGGCAAGCATTGTGTTTGCTCCACCTGCGCTGTTGTTGTTGCTAATAGGACGAAAAAGCCGAGCATGCTCCGTGCTGGTGGACGGCCAGGTCCAGTGGTCCTGTATCAGCGCAAAAACACCGTATCCCGCGATCAGGACTATAGCCGAGGCCAAAAGCCGTCTTTTTACACAGCGGTTAGTTTTTTTTCTCATCACTTCGCCCTACAAATTCATTTCATTGGTATCGTTTTCCAATAATCTCACCCGACAGGAATTTTGCAACATCTATGCCATATCAGCGGATAAATCTAACCAGCAACCCCTCCTCATTTCGACCGCCGTACAATTTTCTTATCAGCCTGAACCGGGCATTGAAGCGGGTTGATACCCGCCCCAGTCGCGCCGCCCCCCGGTCGGTTAACTGCAAAGCAACATCCAGTGCGCTCTGCGCCTCGGTCACCGCTATCTGCGGCTCGATTCCAACTATATCATATTCGGGCCCCTCCACCGGAGAAATCGTAGCGTAACTCACGCGCACCATTCCCGAATCGGGGGATAATCCTACGACCTGCCCTCTGGCCTTTCCAAAGGTGGTTGTTCCTATGGTCCGTATCTCCGGTCGATATTGATTCAGACTCACGATTAGAATTTCGGATGCGCTGGCGGTGACGTTGTTCTGAAGGAGGTAAAACTGTCTCTGCAGTGCATCACCGCCCACCGCAACAGACTGCCAAAGGGTGTCCTTTGTGTCTCCCTGGGCCTCATTGGGATCCACAAGCACTCTCTGAGTTACTCTCACGATAGGAGTCGAAGGTGGCAGAAACTCACTGGTTACCCTGATACATTGATCCAGCTCACCGCCGGGATTGTCGCGAAGGTCCAGGATCGTATTTTGAGCCCAATCGGTTTCTGCAAGGGCCTGATCAAACTCAGAGGCAGTTCCACCCTCCACATTCGTTTCATTGAGAAAAGCTGTTATCTGGATATACGCGGTAGTCTCATCTATGCTGTCCACAAAGACTGTAGGGGAATAAAATTCCTCCAGCACTACTGTAAGCGTCATAACCTGTTCGTTTCTTTTGATACGAAGCAGCTTCTGTTCACCCACTTCTCCCCTCAGCATGTTTGAAAGCTGCTCATATGAAACATTTTGCAAGCTTGTTCCGTCTACCGAGAGAATGGTGTCCCCGATCATCAACCCCTCTTTTTGAGCCGGGGAGTCGTTGAAGATATCGGTTATCGCATATCCTGGACCCACGGAGTCCGCCACGATTCCCACCCCATTGACACTTGTGCTTAATGTGGATGTCAGCTCCTCGATACTGTCCGGAGGATAATAGCGCGTGTAGGGCTCATTGACGCTTCTGTACAGCTCCTGAGGAGAATTAAAAGAATACGGCTCGGAAGGTAATCTGTCGCGAAATATGAAATACACATCTAAGAATTGCCATGCGAAAAGATATTCATCCGACACCTGGGGCGTGGCCGGTCCGGTTGGAGAATCTTGCGTGCCCGCACATCCCGAAACAAAAAAATAAACTGCAAATGCACCAAGCGTCGTAGAAAGCCTTTTACAGTTTCTCATATAAAGAAACTCCTTGGGTATGAATTCTATTGAAATTCTTTTCCGCTATAGTCAGGTCTAATGCTAATCCCGTGCCGGCACTTTTGGCTTGTTTTGTCTTTCGGAGGCGTAGGCATATAGTTTGCGATATAACCAAAACGGCTAAGACATGTACCTTGATGAGCATTCTAAGGGATTTCACATGAAAAATTCTACTTTACATATATCCATACTTGTTTTGGTTTCTGTTCTCGCGGCGGATTCCTCCGATGTTTTTACCACTTTTTCAAAAGAACAAAAAATAGAACAGGCACAATATTGGCAAACCGATAAAAACGAATTTTACCGTTATGCATTCGACATGCAAAACGGTCAAGCCCAAACCCGTGAAGCTTTTGAGAGTTGGTACAAAAAACAAAAACTTGCAATCGCGGCTTTTGAGGATTCTATACGCCTCATATGGGGACATTACAATAAACCATTGCCCTCAAAGTGGGTGGAGTATAGTAAGGACGGTTACAGCGTAGCACAGGTTGATTTCAAGGAAAAGATGGTTACCGTCGAAGCGACAGGAAGATCGAATGAGACCGGTGAGGAGCTTCGCAAAAAGCTAAAAGACGCAATAAGCAGGATTGTTACCAGCAAAGGGTTTGCGACACTTGCGCCCGTTGCCGGAGAAGATTCAAATCATACTGTGATGAAAAGTCCGATTCTCTTTCCTGTTATGACCGATTCCGCCGGAAACCCTCTTATTTCCGAGCTTCAAATCGAAAGATTTGCAGCAGATAAGGCAAAAAATGTTGACTCCTCGGGAAACGTGGTTAACGGGAAAGTTAAGAAGGTTTTTCGTGTACAATTTGCAATAGCGACAAAAAGTGATTATCACATGATGAAGCCTTATTTACCAATTGTAAAGATATATGCGAAGCGCTACAATCTTGATGTTTCTTTGATACTGGCGACTATCCATGCCGAATCGAACTTCAACCCGATGGCACGCTCCGGAGCTAATGCGATTGGCCTGATGCAGTTGGTTCCAGACAGGGGTGCGCTGGATGCATATAAGTATTTGTACGGCAAAGAGCGTGTACCCACGGTATCAATGCTCATGGATCCTAAAACCAATATCCACCTGGGATGTGTATATATGTATCTTCTTCAACGATATCACTTCGGAAACATCAAAGATCCTTTAAGTACAACCTATTGCAGTATCGCAGGCTACAATACGGGGCCGGGGAATGTGGCCAAGGCATTTTCGGGAAATTACCATCTCCCCAAAGCAATAGCGACAATAAACGGGATGGGTAATTCACAAAGTGTTTTCAATCATTTAGTGGGTAATCTACCATATGAGGAAACACGCACATATTTACAAAAAGTAGTATCATTTATGCCGTTTTATAAACCGGAGCAGTTATCCGAGTGGCAGAAATCGCTTTAGATTAATGGTAAGGAGGGTTACGATGAAAATTTTATTTCAAAATGCCTTTTATTTATTCGCTTTAGCCCCTGTGTTATTATGGGGATGCAGCCCAAAGCATATAAACAGCGGTTACAGGAATGATGTTCCCGATGAGATATCACGTTTGATCGAAAACAAGTATCTGCACTCTCTTCATGCGGTTGGAACCGCGGAGGGAGCAAATGAGTCGCTCGCTCGAAACAAAGCAGTGATGCAGGCGCGAGCGGAACTGGCACGTCAGTTTGACGCGGAGATTAATGCATTACAGAAAAATTATGAGGAAGCCGTCAACGACCGTCCGGCAAATGAGTACAGTGAAGTAATGGAAGTCTTCTCATCCATGAAAATGAGCGGCTCTTCCATTGCGAAATCGATGATCAGTCGACAATCCTCCGATTCGTATAAGGCCAAAGTGCTTGTTGTAATATCAGCTGAAAAGCTTAAAGAACTTATAGACGACAAGACACATGCATACACTTCGTTTCGGGCGATGAAAGCATATAAGAAACTCCAAGAGAGAGTAGAAAAAGAAAAGGAAGAGCCGACATATCGCGCAAGATAGCCCGGGCACTCGAAAAGCTTTTCGATATCGTCTGCTGGATAAAGCAAAATGCGATCGCAGATTCTATTACTTTTTATTGCAACCCATCTGATGTGTTCTCAGCGGATATGGGCCGATGATCTAAATACAGACATACGTTTATTTCTAGGTAAACACACCGGCCTCATCAGTCGCATCTCGGTCGACTCCTCTGAAAACCACCTTCTTTCTGCCGCAACAGACGGTTCCGCCATATTGTGGGATGCGCATAGTGGGGAACGCCGTTCGGTTTTCTTCTCGCCAATCAAAGGTTCTTCGGGCGAACAGTTTTTCGCTTGCGCATTAAGCCCGGATGCATCGGTCGCAGCCGTGGGAGGCTTTTCCAATGAATCATCTTCACATGTCTATTTGTTTAATCCATTTTCGCAGAAAGAGATCAGTAAGTTGGGGCCCTTCCAATATCCAGTATCGGACCTTCTATTTTCTCCCGACGGTAAGCTTCTTATTACTTCCTTTTATGACGGTGGCGGCCTGATTTTTTCCACCGGGGACTGGGAGCCGGTTGCAGCCTTGAATCAACGCAAAACAATCTACAATGCCGCGGTTCAAAATCAAACGGGGATCGCAACAGCCGGAGGTGACGGGACAATAGAGATTTATTCCAGACAATCTTTTGCCGCACAGACGATATTCCGATCAAACCAGGTCCCCTATTCGATAGCCATTTCCCCCAAAAACAGTTCTATCGCGGTAGGATATTCGGGTGTGTCCGGTTTCCGTATAATAGATTTACTTACCGGTGAAGATAATTTTTTCATCCAAAAAGGCGGAAAAAATAATCAGATGAGTATAGTCGATTGGCTCTCCGACAACTATCTGATTGCCGCCACCGGATCATTGTCCTCGCGGACATCACAGGTGATGCTCACTCTTCAGCACCGATACATGGGAAAAGACGGCGCTAAAACAGTTGGAGTGGTTGGCAGAGGCGCTCCCACAGACATGGTAGTTACACGCTCGAAAGATATAATTACGGCCACAACAAACTCTGAACTCAGTCGAGTTGACACCTCCGGGAACGTTAAATTTCATCACTTTTCACCCGCGGCTGTCGTGACCGATAACATTAGAATGACCGCAAACGCAGACGCAGTTTACATTTCACTAGATAACAGGTGGATACCTTTAAAACTATCACTTGCGCAATCACCCCGTTTGTTCTCAGGCGATGTTGCGCGAAAAGATGTCGATTTTCACAACAGCATTTCCTTTAAAACGAAGCCTATACATCTCATACCGGACCACAAATCTGCCCCTTTAATTGCGATCCTGCATCGAAATAAAATCCTCATCAATGACACAGCCGGACGTATTATCAGGACTATTAATACTCCCTCGGGCATACACAATTTTGCTTACGCGCCGGCAACAAAACAAATTGTAACCTATCATAATGACAATGTTTTTCGGTGGTACAGAATAGCGGATGGACAATTGTCCCTTAGCGCATATTTGTCTAATGATGCTGAAAGTTTTTTAGCCTGGACGCCCTCGGGGTATTGGAGCGGAAATCAAAATGGAAAAACTCAGTTAAATCTTCTTATTCAAACGGTGCAGAGAGATTTACCGCTGGAATATAGACTTAAATATTTACCGGTTTCCACATTCTCTCCCGAAAGAGTCGCGGCCGCGACCGCGGGGAGGTTGTTTTCATCGGAAGAGCTACATAAGGCACTTACTCCACATATAAGAATCCATGCTCCGCAAACTGTACATTCTTTTTCCGACAGTGTGATTGATATCGAAATCAACCTATGGTCGCCCGATGTCTGTTTGACATCAGAAATAACCGTAAAAGTCAATGGAAAAGAATCTCCTGCTGTTCTCAGGGGCCTCAATCTCATAGGTGATAACGAAAAATCATATCATTACCGGATCAAGCTAATCAGAGGGAACAACACTATTAAAGCAGCCGCCGGCAACTGTAACGGAACCGGTGAAGTCAAAACCGCCTCCGTGACTTTCGAACCGCGAAAGAAGAGTTTTGTTCATTCCTATGAAATCGCACCCAGGCTGCATATCATGTCGGTGGGCGTGTCGCTATATAAGAACAGTACCTTTGACTTGTCTTATGCAGCAAACGACGCTCGCGACTTTGTGATGACAGCAGCTTCGGGACACCCGGAACTTTATAGTGACTTGAAGCTGCGTGTGTATACCGACTCCGCGGCACAACGGGACAGCATACTTGAGGCATTGCGTCAGCTGTCGCGGGATGCAAGATCATCGGATGTGTCAATGGTCTTTTTTGCGGGGCATGGATATACGGATTCTTACGGCAAGTTTTATTTCCTTCCCCACGAGGGATCTCCGGATCGCCTTTTGTCTACCGCTATTAGTGATGATGATTTAGAAACCGCACTCTCTCGAATACCGGGTAAAGTGATATGCTTTCTTGATGCATGTAATGCCGGGAGTCTACTTCCTAAAAGACGAAGTCTTTCGACGCCTGCGGCGTCGCTGATCTCTCGAATAAACCAAGCCGGACCGGGAGTTGTCCTGTTTTCCTCATCGATGCCCAACCAGTATTCCGAGGAACTGTCCAGATATAAAAACGGGGCATTCAGTACGGCGGTTATAGAGGGATTGTCCGGAGCCGCCGATTTTTATGGTGGTGGTTATGTTACGGTAAATATGCTGGAAGCATATATTTCTCAAAGAGTAAAGGAACTGACGGACGGTAGGCAAACGCCGGTGACGACAAAGCCTCCCGGCATGGCTGATTATCCGATCGCAATAATCAGGTGAGAACAAAAATGTGGATTATTATAAGTCTTTCCATAATCATTTTAAGCCCTCGTGTATCAACGGGACAGCCCGCCTGGGTGCAAAATTATGGACAAACAGACGATTTCCAAATTACGGACGTGGTGAGCGGTTTCGGCATATCATCAGCGAGTGATACGATTGCTTTGGAAAAGAGGATTGCTGCGGCTCAATCGCGAGCAAAAGCGGATCTTCTAAAAAAGCTCTCTCTATCCATTCGTATACAATCAAGTGTTAAGACAATCAGCGACGAAAGACCCAACTCTTCTGATGATACCGAGATCTATACGGAGATAATTGAAGAGCACAGTCAATTAAAAATTGAAGGTATTCAAACGAAGTTATATTTCAATGATGAACAAAGTCCGGTTTACGCTCTCGCCTTACTCAATAAGAAAACCGCCTCAAATCGTCATATAAAAAAATGGCGGATGCTAAATGCAAAATATCTGAAAAAAACAGTAGCTGTTGATTCACTGAAATCATTAAACTTGGAGCTGGATGCTTTACACACCTTGTTGCAGGCAGACAAACTCAAAGTCGAGATGACAAATCACGAAAGAGCCCTTCGTTTACTCGGTACTGAAACAAACCTGTCCTCGGCTCAAGCTGTTTGGCCCGACACGGTTTCGAGCGTATCGGCCGCGATATACCGAATATTTCATGATGTATACTTCGATCTGAGCGGACTGCAGGGGCGGGTTCATATCACCGTTTGTTCAAACAAAGCCCCGGGGGATATCAAAAAAACCGAACACGATATTATAACGAGTATTCGAATGCACACCAATATGAACCCGGTTGTTCCGATTCGCAATCATGAAACTGTTGTCGAACCCATGCAAGCTATAGTTGCGGCTTCAGTTGTGAGGGCAAGGTATTGCGCCTATTTTCACATCACAAACAGCAATCCTGGTTTACGGATGCAATTTTCGCTATACTCCGTATCCGACCAACAATTTGTTACAGGAGGGAAGGCTATCATTATGAGAGAACCGGGGGCAAAGAAACTCTCCACCCCTCAAGAGAATGCACCGATACGCCTTCGAACAAATCTAGGCGAGGACAGCATTTCCGTAGTCGACGGAGACACTCTTAGAGTATATATAACAGCGTATAGAGCCGGATATATAAGAGTTCTGTTAAGTGAGAAAAACGGGGAATTGGCCGTCATCGAGCCCGGACTGCTTAACTGCATCATCGACGGCCAAATCTTAAATCGAGAAGTCGAGTTGCTGGGAGACATGCTCTTAACCAAACCACAAGGTAAAGAGAAAATCATTGTACTGTATTCCAGTCAGCCGTTCGAACCGCCGCCGGCCTTTGAATACAGTTTTTCGTCTTTCCCGATTTTGCCCGAAGATAAACACCAAAAAGATTCTTCAAGGCTAAAGTATTCCAGGAAAGAAATAATTTTATATGCCGAGTCAAACGAAAGCTCGATTAACTCACCGGAAACGGCTGGTGGAAAAGCTCCCTAAATTCGTGAGGCAGCTTTTTGATTGCCGCCTCTATGTCCCCTTCCGAAACGGCTTCTCTTAAAACAGCCAGCACTATTCTGCACCGCTCAACAGATTGGGAATAATGAACCCCTCCAGCACGAGCACCTATTCTAGTGAAGAAATCTTCCAGCGTAAAATGCTCGCCCGCGCTTCGTTTAAGAAGAGAGGTTTTTAATTCATTTTTCAGTTCAGCTGCTAATTTGTTTCTTTCGGGTCTTTCCATCCGCTCTCCAAGCGTTTGAAGTGTTGCCTCTACCGAAGCGCGTGATTCCTGTTCACTGAGGCCTGACAAATCCTGGACGCGTTTTAGAAAATCTTTATAATCCATATGCCCTCCTTCGACTCTATCATATAAATGTAAAAGCAGGCAAAGAGTAACGAGATAAAACATCTGTTTCTCCTCGGTACTCCATCTCCCAATTATTTCAGACGGAATAGACACGCATCGAATCGAAAATATAGTCTTCCAATTCCGCGGCACGATGTGCCGAAGTATGTTTGGACAATACACGTTTCCTGGCTTTACGACCTATAACATATGCTTCTTCTTCGGAAATGTTTTTCAGATACATTAGAGTCTGCTTCGTCGATTGGCTAATCAGAATCTCCTCTCCCGGAACAAAGAGCATCTCTATTCCTTCCCAATAATCGCTGATAATCGGAGTTCCACACGCGCCGGCCTCAAACAATCGCACACTGGGAGAATACCCGGCTCGTTTCATGTCCGCCCTGGTAATATTAAGAGTGAAGCGCTGCGAGCTGTAAAACCTTTGATGATCGGAGGGGGCCAGGTGCTCGATACGCTCTACATTATCCGGCCATTGAATCGAGTCGGGATATTGCGGCCCCGCAACTATAAAGCTTCCATCCCCCCAATTGCGCGCAGGCTCCAGTAAAAGCTTTTCCAGACCGGGTTGCCTGTCGTCACTATAGGTTCCCATGTATCCCAGATGAAAATGAGCCTCAGGACCGGGATAATAGGACAATGGATCGACCGAGCAATAAAGAGGCACTGCCCTGGGCGCTCCGTAGACATGCTCCAGAATATCCAATATAGGCCCGCCGGAGAAAGAAAGATAAATATCATAGTTTGGTATCTGATGCGCTCCAAGGTACTTACAGGAATTATTGGCAAGACAAGTCAATGTCACTGGAGTATCAATATCATAAAATGCCTTTAACCCCCGAGCCGTTTGAATCACCCACTCACCAACCTCGATTCCGTCCGGAACATATGAACCCACAATCACCACATCGGCATCACGCACGGTTTGCAGGTGAGTATCCTTCAATTCCTCAACACTCTGGTATAATGTTACGTTTACACCCGATAAGGTGGGCATATCGCGGTTGGATGCATACCAGGGGACATCTCTTTCCAAAAAGAGTACCGAATGCCCTCTGGATGCAAGCTCATATGCCAGTCCGCGATAGGTGGTCGCATGGCCGTTACCCCATGAAGAGGTGATTGTCAATCCTATAAAAACTATATCAAGAGAGGGTGTGCTCACTTCGAGACCTCCAGTAAAGGTTCGTGGAAAAGAATATCTTCAACCTGCTTTGCACGATGCTTATAAGTATGCTCTTCAAGCACCCGTGTTCTAGCCAAATTACCGATTTCCTGCGCATCAGCCGGACTTATAGATTTTAATATTTCAGCAACATCGTGTCCATCGTGCGCCACAAGGCATTCCCGACCGGGCAACAGAAATTGATCTATGCCTTTCCAGAAGTCGGTAATTATACATGCACCCGCACCGGCAGCCTCAAATACCCTTGTGGCTGGAGAATACCCGTAATCGGCCATACTCTGTCTGCTGACATTCAGCACTACGGTCGGAGTACAGTTAAAAGCGTTATGATCATATGTAAATACATGCCCCAGGTAAGAAATGTTGGGATAAGCCGGAGCCTGATCGAACCATCCGTTGCCTCCCAGTAGAAACTTTTTGTCAGGAAGTAAATCGGCTGTCTTAAAGAAAAACTCCCGTACTCGATTTTCGCGATCGGGCATTCGGTTTCCCAGAAATCCCAAATCCGCGTCGAATCTGGGGTCGGGATCAACAGGATGATGCGTTTGAGAATCCAGAGCATTATACACCGGCACGCAGTTTCGAGCTCCCTTTTCCAGGTAAGCATCTACAACCGGCTGCCCTCCGCCGTATGTGAATATTCTATCATATTGCGGAATCAGACGACGAAAAGGATCATCTTCATTTTTTGTCACTCTGTCCAGCGTAGCGGGAGCGTCTACATCCCAATATATTATACTGTTACTGCTTTTTTTGAGATCAAGTACCGCCTCTTCAAGCAGATCATCAAAAACCCCTACCCCGCTTGCTTTCATGATGACATCTTTATCTTTTGCATGATTGAGAGCGGTTCTGACTCCGAGTTCATCGGCAGGGTATACGATACTATGCGCATACGTCGGATCCTCGATATCTCTGTGCTGCTGACGTTCAAATGCATCGGGTTCGTAAAAAGTAACTCTATGCCCCCGATCCGCCAGCGCACTGATAATTCCGCGATAATAGGTAGCCGCACCGTTCCAGTAAGCGGAAACAAGGCTCGATCCAAAAAAGGCGATATTCAATCCCGACCCCCCTCTCATATTCCAACTCCTTGATCGATTTGAAAGCTCGATTCCTTTGTTCTGATTTGTCTATAGGATTTTTCTTTTGAAATTCCCAGTTTCACGCATATATCAACAAGCTGCTCGACTCTGTGTCCGCAGGTGTGCTTTTTCAGGATGGTTTGACGTCCATTTTTGGAAAGTTCTCCTGCCGCAGCGCTGTCGTTGAGTATAGTAGAAAGATGTTTTTCCATCTCTCTGCCGTTGCGCGCCAGAAGATAATCTTTACCCTCTGTAAACAGACCTTCTGTATCTTGCCACGGTGTGCACACCAAAGGAATTCCGCATGCCAGCGCCTCAAAGGGACGTATGGTGGGTATTCCCGGCATCATGGTCACATAAGGCCTGCGAGGCACATGAACTGTAGCCTTATATTGCCCAAAGATGACCGGGACCTTATAGTTAGGCAGCCACCCTCCGTAATCTATACCGTTTTGCTTTAAAGCATTCAAACCTTGGCTGGGGTAGCGCACACCGTGAACTTTTGCCCGAAGGTTTAAACGTTTGACCGGTCTGAAAAGAAATTCGTGAAGCTCCTCCGTCCTCTCTTCATCCCCCCAATTTCCGACCCATATCAAATCCCCCGAAACCTCTTGCTTTATGGGTCGAAAAACCTTCTCATCCGCAGCTTCGTGCCATGTCCAGGCACTTTGTGCCCACCCGTTTCGCAAATACGTGTCTCTCACCACATTTCCAAACGCCAATACTCCGTCATAGTTGCTCAATTCGTATCGAGCGATCTGTTCCGGGACACTTACACTCCGATGGTGAGTATCATGAAAAAGCAGCTTGTAGCCGGCCGTCTTTCTGTGCTCCCCTATTCGCCTGACCAGCTCATATTCATTCCATTCGTGCACTATGACGATGTCTGCCTTATCGAGAACCCTGTCAAGGTCTATCGTTGATGAGTTGTAGCGATAGCTGGTTAATCCCGGATAAACGGCTCGAAACTCCCGTATCGGCTTACATCCGTGTGCCCGCAGCAAATTTGTCGCACTCCAGCTGTTTTTGGGCTCATACACTCGTACTGAGTGGCCTCTTTGGATTAGCTCTCTGACAACACCTCTGAGAAAATGGGCATTGCCGTGATTCCAATCGGAGAAAAGAGAATGATAAAACAAAACAAAGTTCATCTATCCATATTCCTTGCGATCGATTATCCAACCATTACAGTTTGTTTTGTGACGGTTTTTCGTATGAGATTTTCATAAAGCTGCATATACCTCTCGCCCATTCGATGAGAACTCAGACGCAAGGCTCTGGAGCGGGATTTTTCAGACAAGCCTTTCCTTAGACCGGGGTTGTCAATAAGTTCTCCAATGGATTGACTCAATGCATACTTGTCGTTAACCGGAACAAAAACAGCGGCATCACCCCAAATCTCCCGCAAGCTTGGAATGTCACCCAGCACCAGCGCACATCCGGACAAAGCAGCCTCCAATGCCGATAACCCGAAAGGCTCGTATTTGGCAGGCAGTGAATATATCGAAGCGTCGGCAAACCATTGTGCCATTTCAACGCAGCCCAAAGAACCGAGTGTATATACATTTTCCAGAGATGTTTTCTTGCCGTCGGGGTGTTGCGATTCGCCTGCAATGTAAACCGGCCAGGGAATCGAAGGGGCACATTCCGCAAGTAAACTTAGATTTTTGCCCTCATCCCATATACGCCCCGCCGCAAATACAATCGGCTTCTTTTCGCCCGGCCTGAAATCAACAGGACGTCTTCCGTTATATAAAACACGTAAAGGGGTTTTAATCTTGTAGTGCTTTCTTATATCATCCGCCACGGCATGAGAAGGAGTGATTATCATGTCGGTTGCCGAAAGACCCGCGGTTACTCTTCGCTTGTATTCTTTCCACTCTCTTTCGGGGGGCGGAGCTTTTTTTACATGAGAAAACCACGAATATACGCATGAGTGCGCCACTATCACACTGGAACACTGCCACTCACAGGCACCATGTGAAAACCCGTTAAGATGTATAAGATCGGGTCTGTATTCTGATACCAGCTCCTGGAGCCACTGTCCCGACCGATCAACATCCTCCCATGGATTTTCCATCCATTCCAGCCTGAATTCACTCTCTCGAACCGTAACATTACTTAAGGTGTTGATTTCTTCGCGTTTGTTGTCGTCCAGAGGATTGCCCATAGTAGCCAAAACGACATGTACTCCATATGAGTCAAGTGCCCGCGCCAGCTCTACAGCGTATGTCCACACACCGCCTAATGTATCGGCGGACATCAGAATCGTTAATTTATCTTTGTACAGCCCCTTGAGAGACATATAAAAAACCAAACCTTTCAGTAGTTTCTGGAAAAGTTGGATTACCGATGATTCTCATATATCAAATCGATAATATCGGCCACGGCGACAGCCTGCTCTATTTCCGGATGGAAAGCAGAATCGACAGCCAGCCTGCGTGCCCATGCAACACCTGCCCGTCCGCCCCAGGCATCGGGGGGACGATGCAATGTTTCTCGCTGTGTCCCGCGGAAACGCTCGACTGTAAAATCGTAAAACGATCCATCGACGTTTTTTATGCTCACGCCACCCTTTGTGCCGTATATCGACATCTCAATGATCGCATCACAGCCTGCCTGCAATCCCCAGGAACAGGAAAGATTCATTACGGCACCATTGTCAAGATCAATTTGAACTGCACCATAGTCTTCAACCATGTTCCTTTTGTTTAACGCCTTCCCTTTGGCAAACAGCCGGCTTTGCACACCGGTAATTTCCGGAAAATCCAACATCCATAAGGCAAGATCAACCAGATGTATGCCCAAATCGATCACACACCCCCCTCCGGACCTGACCGGATCATAAAACCATTGTTTGTCGGGGCCGTAGGCGTTATGGAAAACACATTGCACCCCGTACACATCCCCTACATCACCTGCCTGGACAATATTACGCAAGGTGGGTATGCCGCGCAGATATCGGTATGATAAATCCACTCCCAGGAGTCTGTCGGCATTGCGGGCAGCGGCTATGACATTTCTAACTTCGTGCGCCGATCGTCCCAGAGGTTTTTGACAGAACACAGCCTTCCCACTTTCCAAACACTGGATTGCCTGCTGCGCATGCATTGCACTTGGGGTGGCAATAACCACACCGTCAATGTTTTCTTTTAATAAATCGTCTAACGAATACGTCAGGGCGGCATCAGGAGCCAGCGCGGCCGCCGCCTCCGACATTTCTTTGTCCGGGTCACATATTACAGCAGGCTCTATACAATCGCTGTTAATCATGGCTTCCATTCGATTCCGGCCTATCCATCCTACCCCAAGAAATCCTATTCGCCTTTTATTGAAGTTTGTTTTTTTACCCGACTGTCTTGGCATCGTCATCGTACTCATATGCAAATTACTCCTTTTATGTATCCCTGCGGTTTATCGATTGAAGCATCGAGTGCCTTGTCGATTTCATCAAATGAAAACTCATGTGTCAATAAAGGAAAAGGATTGAGTCTTCCGTTTGAAATAGCGTTTACAGCTTCTTGCATTCCTTTTACATAGGTACCGACATTTCTTACATGTGCATTTACTATATCAAAAGCACGCCAGTTCCATGTCTGCATGTTTACTTTTCTCAGACCGTCCTGATGATACCCTGCGATCACCAGCCTTCCCTGTTGTGCCGTGATATCCGCCGCCAAATCAAGCGGCCATTGCAATCCAACCGCCTCGATAACACAGTCACAACCTTTACCGCCTGTGATGTTGTTGACTTCCTGGATTATTCGGTAATGATCGTCCATCTTGACGGCATGACCGGCACCGTTATCTTTAGCCGCCCGAAGAGATGATGCTCTGCGCGAAATTGCTATTACATCGGCCCCGTCTGCCGAGGCCAGTTGGGTCAGCAGCACTCCTAGAAAACCCATACCGATGATCGCCACCGTATCGCCTTTTTGAATTCTGCTTCCTGAATAAATATTTACCGCACAACCCAGGGGTTCTCCCGGGAAGGGTTTATCGTCAAACCGCGACGGGAGCTTGACCACAGCATCTTGTGAAGCATAATCATACTGAGCAAAGGCGTTAAAAGAAATGGCACTTACCCGTTGTCCGACTTCAACTTTCTCCACCCGTTCTCCAATTGCATCTACAACCCCCCAGCCCTCATGTCCCGGGTTGCCCGGCTCGATTGGATACTCAAACCACTCACGCCCCTGCCAAAGGGGAATATTGGAAGCACATATACCGCATCCCTGCAATTTGATGCGTACTTCATCGCCCCGGGGCTCACGTAACGGTATCTTCTCCCAACCGATTTTTCCCGGGCCCTGTATACAGGCCGCGTAATTATATTTTTTAGAAACAGATTTTTTTTGGGGCTTCATTGAGGTAGTCTCTTGACTCATAACACACTCTCCCTTGCCAATACACCCGACGGGTGTAAATCATACTCTTTCTGTAGCCAGCGATATAATCTCTCCACACCATCACGTACACTAACCTTTGGTTGCCAGGCCGTTTCCCTGTTAAACGATGAGGTGTTTGCCACGTAGTACTTCTGATCGCCCATGCGCCAGTCGCTAAAGTGTACTTCCGGATGTATGCCGCTTAGCTCCTCTATTAACCTTATCAACTCAATCAAACTGAGGGTATTTTCGGCGCCCCCTCCTATACTGAACGCTTTTCCGGCCAAATGTTTGGCATGCTGCTGGGCCAGAAGCATCGCATCGACAAGATCTCCTACATACAAGACATCCCTTACCTGCATGCCGTCACCATAAATAGTAATGCTGTTTCCTTTCAGCGCCTGTATAAGAAAATGCGCCACCCACCCCTGGTCCTCGGTACCCATCTGATGCTCACCGTAAATACAGCTCATTCGAAAAACAACCGTGGGTAATCCGTAAGTTCTCG
Organism: uncultured Fibrobacterota bacterium; assembly: GCA_964586285.1. Lineage (GTDB taxonomy): Bacteria > Fibrobacterota > Chitinivibrionia > Chitinivibrionales > CAYFVL01 > CAZPHU01. The sequence goes on from CAZPHU010000066.1 coordinate 15,531, forward strand.
CGTAATCGACGACATACTGGTCCGCACCGCCTTTTGAGCACCCGTAGGGAGAATGAAAGTCAAGCGAGCGCTCTTCCCCTATACCGTGATTTCGTATGAAATGATCGGCAGGCTCATAACGGGTATCCTTTTTTTGAAGACCGATATCATTCATCTGACCATAAACTTTATTAGTGGATGTAAACAGTAGTGAGGGAGGATTGGGAGTGTTTCTGATCGCTTCAAGTAAATTAATTGTCCCCACCATGTTGATTTCGAAGTCTTCCCGGGGATTATCCAGACTGGTGGTAACCGCCACCTGCGCGGCAAAGTGAAAGACCTTCTGTGCCCGTTTGACCGCCTCTCCAAGCGCGTATCTATTGCGAATATCGGCAAGCTGAACCTCGAGCGCATTGCCGTACTGATTGCGCAGCCAGTTTATGTTTTTCTCTACCCCCGGGCGGGAAAGACTGTCGTAAATGATTACCCGCTCACCCTGTTCGAGAAGACGCCGGGCAACGTTGGTACCGATAAAACCCGCCCCGCCGGTGATTAGAGTAGTGCATGACGAGGCGTTTGGTTTTGTATCTTTGCGGCGGCTCTCAGCGCCTTGACCGTGAAGGGACATCATACGGTTAACCCCCTTCTGGATAGTTCAGCATGTGCGTGTTCGACCTGATCCTGTGCGATTTGCCCTTCCAACCATTGGGCCAGCTCTCCCAGCCCGTTTTCCAGCTCGACCCCGGGCCGGTAGTCCAACACCTCTTTTGCAAGTGATATATCCGAAAAACAGTGGCGTATATCCCCCGTCCGATATTTGCCGGTGATGATAGGGGTCAGGTGCGGCTTATTCAAAACCGCCGCGACTTGTGTTCCGATTCCCTCCACCGTGTACGCATTTCCACTGCCAATGTTAATTGCCTTACCCGCGGCCTCGGGCTTCTCCAGTGCGCTGCTGCAAGCTCTGGCCACATCGTGGACACTGACAAAATCGCGCTTCTGTAAACCGTCTTCGAAAACCATAGGTGACTTTTCATTCAGAAGCCGCGATGCGAAAATCGCCAAAACACCGGTATACGGATTAGACAACGCCTGGCGAGGTCCGTATACGTTAAAGAAACGAAGTGCGACGGTCGGAATCTTGTAGGCCTTGCCAAACATCAGACACATCCGCTCCTGGTCGTATTTTGACAAGGCATATATCGATGCCAGTGTGGGCTTTTTGTGCTCCGGGGTAGGTATGGGTTTTAAGAACTGTCTGCCGTCGGAAAGCTCCCATTCACCCTTACGAAGGTTATGATCTAATCGCTCAACCCCCTGAACAATCTCACCTCTTTCGTTGCGGTACAAACCTTCACCATAAATGCTCATGCTCGAGGCCACCACCAGGCGCTCCACCGAACTTGTCATCAGAGCTTCCAGAAGCACCGCCGTTCCACGGTTGTTTGTATTGGTGTACTTTTCTATCTCATACATACTCTGCCCGACACCCACGGCGGCTGCAAAATGAAAGACCGAATCGATACCTTCAAGTGCATCAGTGACCGCATCCTTGTCGCAAACATCCCCGTATACAAATTCCACATCATCGGACAGATAGGAGGGTTTTTCCCCTGAATCGCCGTGAACCTGGGGCGAGAGATTGTCCAACACGCGCACTTCGTAACCTTTTGTCAATAATTCATCCGCCACGTGGGAGCCGATAAATCCGGCGCCCCCTGTTATCAAGACTCTTCTTGCCATTTCCAGAACCTTTGGATTAAGGTGAAATTGCTTTAACTTGTCGGATAATTCAATTAGGGACTCCAATAGGCATGCACGGGATAACTTTGCAAAAGGTGGGCCAAACCAGAAAGACTAAGATATTTATTGAGCCAAAAGCCGGGCATCTTCTTCTATATTCCTCCTTGGGAATCGCTCAAAGCTTTGCCAGACAGTTTCAACACACCCTTCGATTGAGAATCGTTTTGTATATAATGAGAATGGGATATCTCTTTACTGCCCCCTCTGCTTTCATTACAAGTTAAGCAGAGGGGGTGAAATATGGGCTTTCGGGCTAAATGCTTACAGGCACAGAGAAGCTATTTTACCAGTCACTTTCTTTCTTCCATAGTGGATTTCCCCTCTTATCCCGGAGATCAACCTTCTTTCCTTGCTTCTGCAGCTCACGGGCGATAAGGGTTGATCTTCCGTTTAGCGAGAGGCGCGATCCTGCAACCACGATTCTGTCGAAACGAGCAACGGATATGTTGTTTTGCTCAAGGTACCAGGAAGGAGCAAGGTAAACCGTGACCGTATCCACAGTAGTCCGAAGCGTAACCGTTTCCAGGGGGATCGTTCCCGAGGGCGCGACATCCGTGCCGATCACGATTCCACGAATCGTATCCAGAGTTCCTTTAAGGTAAAATTCCTCCAGAACCGGGACCTGTTGAGGTTGCTGCTCGACAGTATCGGCAGTATCGCTCTGAGTATAAGCAACCCGCGCCAAAGAAATAATCGTTGCAATAATTACTATCATGTGATAAGCCATAAGTAATCTCCTGTTTGGGAATGTCCTGCACTAACAGAGCAGCCTACCAAAAAAAGCGCAATGAAAATGCCGGCAGGGCAGCTTCGGACCTTTTCGGGGAAAACCTTTTGAGTCGCTTTGTAGGAGATGTGAGAAGATCTTTCTCATTTTGGTGACTACAGGACTTTTTACTTTTACGGTAGATTGTCGGCACTTGCTGTTTCAGGAAAAAGACCGTGTTTCTGCAAGAAAGGAGGCACACCAGTTTGCAGTCGATGCACCGATCCCGATAAAAAAGCGCCAGGCTCCAATCGGGTGTAAATAAATCAAAACCCTAATCGTTGATTTATGTCAGGATCAATATTATTTGAATGAAGGCGGGCAGATAGCCTAAATGCGGATGATTCAAACTGTTGCCGCACATAGCGGTGAAAAACAGCAGAGTCTGTCCGGGTTCATTTCTTAACGGGTATTTACCGTATCTAATGTAATGGATACGGTAGCTCTGGTAGGAGCCCCCTCTGGGAACTGAGCGTATTCAGGAAGCACGAGTCGCGATTCGATGGTTACAGATTCGGTTAAAGAATCGAGTAAAATCGGTTCGGTGGCGATCTGATTTAGTTCACCACGAAGCGAACGCCGTACCAAGACCTCCACCCTCTCGGGAGTGGTTGTGATTTTGTCAAGTACCAACCCCTGGGGCAGAGATCCCCTGAGGATCGGTTGAACAGGCAAAAGAATTTCTATCAACTGAAAGGCGTCAAATCGCACAACTCCCGGCTGAACCTGTGTAACCTCCAGTGAGGGAGGTTTTCTTACAGCCTCCTTGGTAAGAAACGCACTCTGTTGTCCCTCGTGAATGCTGCTCATATCCAGTGCCATGATCAGAGTACTTCTGTCGAAGTCAAACTCACGCTCGGCTCCTTGCAGCGTTACCCGAGCCTCGGTGGGGCGGGGATTTTCGATTACCCATTGGGCCGGGAGGTTTCGAAACTCTATGGGAATCCTGTAGGTTCTTTCGAGTTTCTCAACCTGATAACCAAAGAGAAGCCATAAAACCAAGGAGAGTCCGACGGATAGAAATTTCAATCCAAGATGCCTTCTGAGAGGAGACTTACCGGAGGTTTTGGCAAGAGCGGGTGAAGCGATATCTCTATAGAAGGCCTCCAGTCTTTGTCGAAGCTCGGATGCGGATGTTACCCGCATGAGACGGCCCTGCTGGGCGATGCTTATGGTTCCACGCTCCTCCGATACAGCCACGATTAGTGCATCGGTGGTTTCCGCAAGCCCAAGCGCGGCCGCGTGCCTCGTTCCTCCCGAACCAACCCGGGACAGATTGCTGGACAGCGGGAGATGGGCTCCAAAGCGCATGATTCGACCGTCCTCGATAATAACCGCACCATCATGACCTGCCGAGGATGGATCGAAGATGCTGTAAAGCAATGCGGTGCTTGGCATCCCCTCAAGCGTTGTACCTCCTCTAATCTGGCCCTCAAGCGACTCTCTGCCCCGAAACACGACCAGTGCACCGATCTTTTCTGCGGCAAGATTTTGAACCGCTTCGACCACGGTATCAAGCGCCTCTGTAGCTTCCTGATGTTTTAGTCGTGCGCGTCTAATATCTCCCCATGAAGCCAGACGTTCGAAGGCGCGCCGTATATCCATGTTAAACGCCAGCACAAGAGTGACCACGATGATAAGTAGTCCGACCTGAAACATAAGAGAGGTAAGATACATGTCCAGAACGCGGGAGAGAAGAAACAGTGCTCCGATACTTACCATGGCCACCATCATCGAACGCGACGCACGCTCCCGCATCCATAAAAGGACGAAGTAAAGGATGACCGATACCACCAATACATCGAGCGCATCGCCAAACCTAAATGTTCGGAACAACTCCTCAAAAAGAAGGGCTATTCTCTCGAGCATACAATCTTCTCCACAATTTTACCTGAGTCCGGAAGAGCCGGAGATCAAGAATCAAAGAATTAGAAAACAAAACACATAGACAAATGCGGCGGCAGTAAAACCAACTTTTGTCGGACAAAGAATCTAAACCTTCGGCCTGCCGCGAACCAACCCCACGACAAAAAGAATCACCGCAATCACCATAAGAACCACGAAAGAAATTTGCCCCACAAGTGCGGTTGTTGCCGCAAAGCCGCCAAAACCAAAAACCCCGGCGATTATTGCCGCAATCATAAGAAGTAATGCCCAGGCAACCATACAACCTCCTTTTTTCGCATTATTAACTTCAAAGGCAAAATATACGGTATGCCTGTGTCAGGTGAAAGTAAACCTCTCACGGCTTTAAGTATCCCTGCAAATATTCATACCAACCCAAGCTCCCGACGCAGCGAAACCGTTATCGACTGATTCACCGAATCTATACCCTCCCAGGGATCCTTTTCCAAGGATTTGAGGCGCCCGGCAACCGTATCCATGGTAAAGGACAGAGGGGAAATCCCCTTTTCTATCTCCTCCCAGAAAACCGGAGTGGATACAGGCGCACCGTGTCGGGCCCGGGTGGAATAGGCCGCCACCGATGTTGCCCCACGGCTGTTTCTCACATAATCTATGTAGATGCGGTTTTTTCTCTTGGATTTTGTCATGGTAGCGGTATACCTTTTAGAATAACGGCGAGCCAAATCGGATGCTATCGCCTTGCTCACCTCCTTCACCTCCTGCCAGTCGGAGCTTCGAACCAACGGAAGAACCACATGCAGCCCCTTGCCCCCGGTAGTCTTTACAAAACTTTTGAGTCGGTAGTCGCTCAACTCCTCCCTCAGATGAAGCGCCGCCTCCTCCACCTCCCTCCAACTTACTCCCGGACCCGGATCGAGGTCAAAAACCATGCGGTCGGGATACTCTACTTTGTCTTCCCGACTGCCCCACGGATGAATCTCCAGCACAGCCAGCTGCACCATGGATATCAGCCCCTGAAGATTGTCGATAACCAGATAATTCTCTTTTTTTTCCTTTTCCTTAATGGGAACAGTCCTAATATGCCTGGGAAGCGCCTCATCCATATGCTTCTGAAAAAAACAGCTGCGGTGATGTCCCTGCGGACACCGAACAAGGGCCAGAGGACGCCCCTGAAGGTGAGGAAGTATCCACCGGTGGATCTCCTGGTAATACAGGGCCAAAGCGGCTTTGCCAATCCCCTGCTCGGGGTAAAGGATACGATCGGGATTGCTCAGACGGATTCCGGCGACCTCTATGGTATTTTTACTTCTGGTCTTTGCTTCGCCGCCATCCATCGATTCTTTAGTCTGGCTTGATGATACAGCTTGCGTGGAATTTTCGATCTCA
>CAZPHU010000067.1:0-20765 GCA_964586285.1 uncultured Fibrobacterota bacterium
TCCATTTATTTTATTTCTTCTAATTTTTTCTGCGGCGGCTCTTCTTTCCTAATGGACCAATTTATCGCATGCAACTCCTTCTATCCCGTAATTACTACGTCTTACACAAATATAGCATGGTACACGTACAAAAAGTTCGACATCCGCCCCTTTGATTTGAGAGGCGAATGAATCAGGGGGCAAAATCAAACGATTAAGGCTCGTCTATAATAATAAAACATGCAGCGGGAGAAGCGAAAGGGAAAAGTTGCTCATTGCCCCGGATTACTCATTGATGAGTGATCGAATCGCGGTAAAACCCCGATACTGCTTCTTTTGCCTGAGCCGAGGTGACCGACGGGTATAAGGAGGATGCCGGCATATCCTAATCTCGCGAAATGAAATCACGTCCAGGGCAGATCTGATTGCGGAATAGTACCATTTTTCATAAAATCGGTGGCGGTCGGAATCCACTTTTGTGCAACTCTTTCTTCACAACCGCGCCAGTTCATAATCAAAACACCTACTTTACCCCACTTTTACTCCCTTCTTTTCCAGATAATGCCTGAGCTGATCATCCTGGGACGGGTTTACCGATCGGCTTAGATCCCACAGGATCGTCGTATCGAATTTATCATCCGCGGCATCTTCACATGTCCATTTCACGCACACATCCCTGGCAAGTCCGCACACAAATACCTGCTTCACTCCCCTGTCCCGCAGGTATCCCGCCAGACCGGTTCTGGGACGAGACCCGTCGGGAGCCCAGTTGTTGCGAAAGGCACTGTACGAGTCGATTTGCGGGTCTGCTCCCTTACGAATGAAAACATCTACCGTATCCAGAGGCAATCCTTCATAAATTCGCGTGTTTGGAGCGTTTTGCACGCAGTGATCCGGCCACAAAATCTGTTCGTGCCCGTAGAGTTGAATCGATTCCAGGTTTTTTTTGTTATGCCGACTCGCGAAAGAGATATGATTTGCGGGATGCCAGTCCTGTGTGGCAACAATCGTCCCGAAAAGATCCTTTCCCATGATGGAGCCGATAGGATCGATTATCGCATCCCCGTCATCGACCCCCAGAGCACCGCCGGGAAGAAAATCGTACTGCATATCTATGACCAGCAGAGCGGCACTCTGTTTTTCTACACCAGATAGATCAACCATGTTATCCCCTTCCTCTTTTGATCTGAATCTTTAGACATATGTCGGCCGAATATGCTGCATTTTCCGCGATTCAAATTACCCGCAATTAGCACGCCGGGAAAATCCTCCAGACCAGGCAGCCAAGCCTGGTGTTTGTAATATTGGGCCTGAAGGTTCGCGCAACACGAGGTAGAAGTCAAAGAGGCAGCGTTTTTCACAACGTAATTGTCTTCTGGGCCATCTCCCTGAACACATCGTCGTGAGTGACAATTATGGCCTGATCCAAATCTTTCAACATGCTTCGAAGCGACTCGGCAAGCGCGGTCTTTCTTTCCGAATCCAGATTGATGGTCGGCTCATCGAACAGGGCGATATTGGCGCTTGTCAGAAGACCCGCCATGGCCGAGCGGACTGCCAAGGCGACCGCCACCTGCTCCCCGCCCGAAAGAATCTCAAAAGACCGGGCCTCCTCCGTTTTATGCTTGTGTAAATAGACCGCATAGGCATTCTTCTCGTCATTTACCCATCGCACACTTTCGGGCCTCCCAGTTATGCTGCGAAAGTGCTCCGTCGCGAGCACCTCTACGCGGTTTATCAGCCGGGATGCGATATACTTTCCCATACCGCTGAGATTTGAACGAAACTGTTGTGATACCCAAAGCTTGCGTTCAAGTATCGCGGCTTCACCATCAAGCTCCTTAAGTTCTTTCTCGATCGCAAGCGCATCTTGCAGGTCCCTGCGGGCAAGCGCCAGCGCGGTTGCGGCATCGGACAGCTGCTGCTGTAAAGAGACATTTTCCCGGTTTTTGTCATCTATTCTTTTTTTCAGAGCCGTATACTCTGATTCATCCCAACGAGACATATGCTGCAGATAAATCGCCCGAAGCTCCTCTTCCTCTTTTGTAAGACGTTTGATTTCAGCCTCTATATGTTTGACATACGCAAGAGCCTGTTCCAGCTCACTCGCCTTTTGTCCAAAAGCCACGTATGTATCGTAGTCGTGTTTAAAAGCAGCAGCCTCGGTCTGATACTTCTTTCGCTCCTCCCGTAAAAGCGGCAGCCGCTTGAGTACATCCTGATCCCGCTCGATCAGCGCCTCTTTGGACTGAATATTTTCGGTTACTGCCAGCAATTGTCTTTCGGTCTCCTTTACCAGCCGCTCAAACCGCTCAAGCTTATCAGAGATCTTATCGCGCTGAGTCCTGAGTTTGCGCAGTTCTTTCTCATCATTGTCAACCATAGCTTTGCATTGTACGAATTGGGCCCTGAGGTCCGATACATTTTCACCCAGCACCGAAATCACCAGCTCGATATCGTCGGTTTCTTTGTACTCTTTTTTAATTTCTTCGGGAAGAGCCAAAATATGCTTATCAATCGCGCTCTTAAGTATCTCGATATCCTTTTGCGCGATACACTTGTCTTTAAGCATTACTTCTTTGAGCTGATGCTTTTTCTTCTCTTCCTCCAGCTGGTGCATAAGGCGTCCAAGAAGCGTCTCATTGGCCGATATTCTCCCGTCCAGATCGGCATAGCGGATCAGTTGAGAGTCTATTTGGGCAAGTTCCCGGCGCAGCAGGTCATCCTTTTGTACGAAATAGTCCTCTACACTATTCTTATGAGATACATTGGAGCAGGGCTCGTGAAGGATCGGGCACATCTTTTGGCCAAGCGTCTGTTTGGCTTTGATGTTATCCTTTATTCGGCTTTCAAGCAACGTCTTATTTTGTTGCAGCTTCAGGCGCGATTTGGATTCCTCTTCATATTCGTCTTTTTTTTCCTTAACCCGCGCGAGCTTCTCTTCAATTGCAGAAATCGATTCGGGCGATGTCGCGCACTGCTCTATTCGCTCACTCAACTGCTTAAGGCCCGAAAGTTGTTCTTCCCAAGAGTGCACGAGTCGTTTGATCTCATCAAACTGCTCTCTGGCCTTGACTCCCAGTGCTTTGACATCATCCTGCTTTCGGATATTTTTCTCTTTTTCTTCTTGTGAAGTCTCTATGAGACAAGCAGTTTCTTTTTGCTCCAGACGAGCCTGCTCCATTCCACTTCTGACATGCTCTATGCGCTCCACAAGGCCGCTTTTCTCTGAAACCAGGGCATTGCGCTCATCACGGCAGACGTTTACTTTCTTTTCCAGAACCTCCAGGTCCTCAATCCTTTTACCGATTTCCCCAAGCTTCTCATCAAGCTCGCAGTATCTTTTATGCCCCCGGGCGTGTTTCCCCATCTTTTGTTGAGCGTCTTCGCATTCGACAACCTGTGTTTTTGCTTTTTGCCCCTCTTCCACGCGGGTAGCAAGAAGCTCCCTCTTATGCTTCAGCGTTGCCTCGGTTGACTGCGCGGAGGCGCGTACCTGTTCGAAATTGCTCAGCTTGAGTTGGCATTCGGTCAACTCTTTACCGACCAGATCCATTTTATCCTGAAAACGCTTTACCGCCTCAGCCTGTTCTCCGGTCTGGATCTTCAACAGAGCCACATCCCGACGCTTTGACTCCAGCCGCTGTTTCGCATCGACGATCGTATCCAACTTATGACGGTAGCCGTCGGTTGCCTCCTTGGCGTAGCCGTCAAACATCTCACGATAAATTGCGGTGTCAAATATCTGATTGAACAGCTCTTCGCGCCTGGAGGGAGTCTCGGTGAATATGGCAACGAACTTGTTCTGATAGGCGGTAATGACATTTTGAAAAAGATTCTTCTCGTTAAGTTCAAGCCCGGTAAGTTGCCTTACTTTGGATAGGACCGCCTCTTTGCCCTCCACACGGGCCGCATCATCTCCTTCGCACCGGAGTTTGCTGATATTTGTGGCACCGATTCTCTTTTCGACAACATACTCCAGTCCGTCATTGGCCTCGAAAGCGACCTCTATGATCGCGGTCTTCGCGCCCTGACGAACGGCATCCGTGCGGCTTGAACGTGCGTCGGCGTCAAAAAGCGCGACCCCCACCGCTTCGATAATCGAGGATTTGCCGGCCCCATTTGGACCCAGAATCAGATTGATCCCCTTATCAAACACGACCTCGGTCGCTACATGGCTTCTGTAGTTTTTCAACACCACTCTATTTATCCGCATCTTTTTCCTCTTTGTCGGAGATGATCGTTTGAATCAACTGATCGTACTGCTCCAGAAAAAGCTCCTGATTTTTTTCGCGCTGGTAACTTTTCAGCTTTTGCATGATTGGAGCTATATCGGATGCGTGTCTGCCGAAAAACTCCCATTTGCCTATCACCTCTTCTTCAATCTCATCTATGGCGGCCATGCTGCCGTGAACTCTTTCTCCCTGCTCCTCCCCCGGATACCTTATTCGTATCTGAGATTTCAGTGCGCCTTTTTCGGTCAGATACTCCTCAAGCGAAGATATGTCCAGGTAGCAAGCGGAGTGCATCACGCACTCTCCAAGCACGATATCCTCACGATCGCGGATTTTCAGAGTGTCAATAACTTCCCGCACCTGCTTTAACGCTTCATGCTCGACAGAGGCTGTGATGTGGACTGTAAAGGTAAGCGGTGTACGCGGATTGGATGAATGAAAAGAGTGGCTGCGCGTTTGGGTGTCAAATATCACGCATCCCTTCCTGCCCCTCTCTCCAAGATCCCAATACTCGCTTGAGCCGGGAATAAAGAAAAAGGGCTTCTTTTCGGGATAGGTTCTGTGGGAATGGAAATGTCCGCCGGCGATGTAAAGAACGCGATCCTTAAACAGATCAAGTACCTCATAATCGACGGTGCCCGGAAGGATATCGCCGCTTGCCGGTGCGGTGTGCACCAAAACAACACAGTCCCGCGTTTGCGACTGCAGGTGAGCCGCAAGTTCGGTTAATGTCTCGTTGACCATCGCGCCGGGATAACCCAGACCGTAAAATGCGATATCTCCCAGAACATAGGGTGTAAAGGTATATCCTTTCTCGGCCACAGCATAGCCCGGTCTTACAATGAGCCCTCTGTTTTCCAGGAAAGTCAGCCAGGAATCCTGCTCCTGCCCCAAAGTTACGTTATCGTGGTTACCTTCCACTACGATAACCGGAATTTTACTGTCTTTAAGTCTTTGCAGAAGGTCTACACTTCGTTCAAGCACCTCCGGCCCAAGCTCCCGTCTGTCAAACAGATCGCCGCTGATCAAGAATGCATCCACCTCATTTTCGAGGGCACAGTCGATTATCCTTCCAAACGCATCGAAATAATCATCGAAGCGCTTACGTGAGTAATCGCCGACTTTGCCCACAGGTCTTCTGCCAAGGTGAATATCCGAACAGTGAAGAAATTTCATATGGTTAAGATCTCCCGGTTTCCAGTGAGATTGTGAAATCCTGGCAATGATAAGCCTTTTTTCAAAGCATCACCGTCTTTTCCTGTTAGCTTGTCCTTTGCCTTGGTTCTTATCCATGCGGCTTTAAAAAATCGCATCTATCGCCAGATGCGTCCCGTATCCCACAACGGCCGCCCCGTACCAGAGCGCTCCGTTGGACCACGGCTGGTTAAACGCAAACACAGGAACCAAAAGCAGCGGCAGCGGCATAAGAAAGCAGCTTATTTTACTGTGAGTCCATCCCCGATGTTTTCCCAGAATGGGAACCATGGCCGCAAGTCCCAGAATAGAGGCCGCCACATAGAATTTAGCGACGATCAGAAATATGTCCACCAGCACCAGTGCCCCGTATATCAGCTCATGAATCAGACTGTTGGTGTCGATGTCCGGAAAAAGTGCGCAGAAAACCGTCAACGCACACACCCCAACAGCCGTCGGTTTATGCGTGATAAACATCATCACCACTTCAAGCTCCGCTACGTAGGCCACCCCCAAAAGAATCGCGTATACGAATATCGCAGAGAATACCCCCCCAACGGTATGTACCTTAAAGCCCGCCATAACCAGATCCCGCCAACAGATTACCTCTCATGTACCTTCCGGTCAATCCTTTTTTTAACATCCATATGCAGCTTCTCGCGCAAATCATCCACCATCTCTGCATCGATAATGCCCCATTTTATCAGCCCGAACATGACGGCACATATCGTGATAAGGAAAAAAGCGGTATATTTAAGGGTCATGCGAAGGATAATAACAACAATCACCGCAATGGTTGCAACACCAACCGCCGCCAGAAAAGGCAATGAAAACACAAAATCAATCATAAATCGGAGCCGAATGCTAATTCCATCGATGAGTAAGGGAGAGCATGACAGTAGAAATATCGGTCATGACAAAAGTCATATACAAGGGCAAGTGTCAAAGTTTTGCCAAACGACAATATTTTGTGGATAAACACCTGCCCCTCAAAGCCGGAGAAACAAGGATCAAAGATCAGGGAATCCGGAAATCAAAACAGATGAACCGATAGTTTGACAAGAAACGTGCTTTTGTCGCACATAGATTCTAAGAAAAGAGCAACTGGTTATGCGAGTACTGGTAATAAATCCCTGGGTAACCGATTTCAAACTTTATGATGAATGGATGCATCCGATCGGACTTTACGCCCTGATCTCTTTTCTGGTTCACAACGACCGGCAGGTGGATTATATCAACTGCCTTCGGCGCGATCCCCTGTCCAAAAGCAAAAGATACAGTACCGGGGATTTTCCTTTTGTGCAGATTCCCGCCCCGCCGGCACTGAGCTGTATTCCCAGGCGGTATAAGCGCTACGGCATTACGGATGAAGATTTTTCGAATCAGCTTCGCCGCACCGCCCAACCGGAGCTGATTTTTATCGGATCGGGTATGACCTACTGGATCGAGGGCGTGGGGATGACCGCAAAGAAAGTTCGAAAGCATTTTCCCCAAACCCCCATTCTTGTCGGGGGCATAGCCGCAACGCTGGCTCCGGAAATGGTAAGCCGTGCCTTAGCGGATATCGATAGATTATTCGTCCTTTCGGGGCCACTGCCTCATGCTCTTCTGAATAGCCCTCTTTTCGGCGCCGTAAAAAATGAGCCGTGGAGATTTTCGCTTACCGACCTCAAGGGTATTGTGTCGGCGCCTTTCCATGCTCCGGTTCTGGCCACTCTGGGCTGTCCGCTTCGGTGCAGCTACTGCGCAAGCAGTCGCCTCCAGCCAATGTTCATAATCCGGGAAACCGACACCGTGTTCGATGAGATGAAGTTTTTTGCCTCAGAGTTCAGGGTGCGGGACTTTTCCTTTTACGATGATGCTCTTTTGTTTCGGGCCGACAGGACTTTGCTGCCTCTTGCAGATAAAATAGAGGAATCCGGTTTCCAATCGCGATTGCATACCCCAAACGGTCTTCATCTGAGGTATATAACAGAGCCGGTTGCTCAGGCCCTGGCTCGATGCGGATTCAAGACTCTGCGCTTCGGCTACGAGAGCGGAAGCGAGAGGTTTCTCACCGATACCAACGGTAAAGCCCTAAAAACCACGGTTGCCCGGAAGGTAAAATTGCTGTTTAAGTATGGCTTTAGCAGACAGGATATCGGTATCTACGTGATGGCGGGTCTTCCCGGCCAGAAGCATACGGAGGTAATTGCCGAGATGGAGTTCGTTGGATCTCTGGGGGTTAAAGCAAAGCCGGTGTTTTTATCGCCGGTTCCCTCCACAAGCCTGTTTGACAAATATAAGGAGATATTTCCCCGGATTACCCGCGAACCGGTTTTGCATAATGACCTCTACTTTATCACACTCATTGAGGGTTGGAGCTGGGAGAAGGCCGAGGAGGTCCGTGCCGCCGCGAGGCAAATCAACGGTGGCGGCTCTCCCCTACCATCTTTGCCCGGGCCCTGGTAAGAAGGGCAAGTACCCTCTCGTCGCGGTAGTCGGGATAGGTCCAGGAAAAGTGACGGAACAGTCCCCGCTTGAAGTGAAGGGTGACTTCTGCGTAGATACCCTCGCCAATGTATAAACGGTGGTAAAAGTCCTTGGAGGAGGCCAGCACAAGTTTATCGTTGGTTATGTAGCCGGGGTCCAGATTTACCCTGCGTTTTCCTTCGTTTGCGTATCTTTGTTCAATGCCGTTGGTCGTATTTTTTATCGAGGGAAGTTGGGCACGATCGATCGGCTGCTCAAAGGTCATATACAACTTTTGAAGCGGTGTTCCCATTTCAGGAACATAGTATTGGGAATAGTCAAACGGTATCGGACCACACGAATGTTCGATATCTCCATATTTTTGCTTGAATGTCTCTATAACCGCCTCGATCGGGGCATTCTGGTGATACAGGATCGCAAGAAAGAGCTTTGCCTTGGGCGGCATGGTTATAAGACCCATCGGGGCATCTCCTAAAGGTGTTAAGTGTAGTAATCGAAAAGGGAAAAATAGCCCACGCGTAGAAACTCTTCAACATGTTTTGGTTATCCGGGGGATTGGCTGAGGCGCGACTGATTAAAAGCTTGCTATGTGATAGAAAAGAGTTTAATCTTACACTCGTATAAAAAGAAACCCAATTGGAGACCGGGACCATAGATGGAATAGAAAATATGTGCCTGAGCAGTCAGGTTAAATTTTATGCGAAACTGGAACAAAAACTTGCGCGCATTCAGTTATTTTCATTTTAAGGACTTACGCCGGTCTTGACTTACCGCCTCTCCTCAAACTACTTTATCTGGTCTCTTTTTGATGGTGATGAAATGCCGTGAGCATATTCAAACCAGGAAAGGAATTTTCCTTGTTCGGTCTGTTTAAAAATCTGAGTTTCAAAGGCGGGGTTCATCCGCCGCATAAAAAATCGGCCACTGAATCTTCTCCGATAACAATCCTGCCCTCTCCACCCAAAGTCTACATTCCGCTTTCGATGCACATCGGCGCTCCAGCGAAGATAGCCGTCAAGAGGGGTGACAGGGTCAAAATCGGTCAGGTTCTGGCTGAAGCGGGGGGGTTTGTATCCGCAGCTGTTCACTCATCGGTATCCGGTACGGTTGCCTCGGTAGCCGATTACCCTCATCCCCTGGGAAAGTTAATCACTGCCGTTGAGATAGAAAACGACGGTTTGGATGAAACCGTGGAGTTTGTTCCTTTTGAAAAGTCCTGGCGGGAAGCGGCTCCGGGTGAGCTGGTACAAAAAATCGCCTCCTGCGGACTTGTTGGTATGGGCGGAGCCAGTTTTCCCACCCATGTCAAACTTTCCCCTCCGAGCGACAAACCGATAGATACGCTTATCATAAACGGATCCGAATGTGAACCGTATCTGCCCGCCGACCACCGCGTGCTTCTTGAGAAGACTGAGCAGATACTCAAAGGGGCTCTAATCCTGAAAAAGATTCTTGGTGCACGTAATGGGTTCATAGCCGTTGAAGACAACAAGCCCGATGCGCTGAAAGTTATCGGCGATAGACTCAATGATAGTGTTTTCAACAGTCTGACTCTGGCTAAACTCAAAACAAAGTATCCTCAGGGCGGCGAGAAGCAGCTTATCAATGCGGTGACAAAACGTGAGGTTCCCTCCGGGGGTCTTCCCATGGATGTAGGTTGCGTGGTTCAGAACGTGAGCACGGCCTATGCCGTATGGGATTGTATAATCAACGGTGTTCCGCTGTATCAACGAGTGGTCACGGTAACAGGTCCCACAGCAGGCAAACCCGCCAATCTTATGGTAAGAATCGGCACGCCGATAGAGTATGTGCTGGAGCATTGTGAGGTGGATATGGGGGCGACCAAAAAGGTAATCATGGGCGGGCCCATGATGGGCCTTGCACAATCGGAGCTTTCGGCACCGGTTATTAAATCCACCTCCGGACTTCTCTGTTACGATAAAACCTTCCCCGGTATAAAAAGTCACAACTGTATCAGCTGCGGCAACTGCGTAAGAGTCTGTCCGGTGAACCTTGTGCCCTCAATGCTTGCCAAGTTTGTGGATAAGGAGTCTTACGAAGATGCCGAGGAGTGGAATCTTTTAGATTGCATGGAATGCGGCTGCTGTGCCTTTGTTTGTCCATCCAAGATAAATCTGGTTCACTTCATGAAACTGGGCAAATACCATGTCATGGCGGCACGACGGGCTGCCGACAAAAAGAAATAGATTTAATCAGTTTAAAAGAGAAAGAGCTTTATGGCCCAGCAAGAGCAGGAAATATTACACCTTTCGAGTTCACCGCATATCCGATACACCGAGACCGTGCCCTCGATGATGAGGGCGGTTGTGCTGGCACTTATTCCGGCGTTTGCCGCTTCGATCTACTTTTTCGGCATGCGGGCGCTTTTTCTAACCATTGTGTGCATCGTTTCCTGTCTTTTGACAGAGTATCTGATCGCCCGATTTCTGGTTAAGCGCGAAAGTACCATAACCGATTTGAGTGCACTGGTTACCGCCGTTCTTTTGGCGTTTAATCTCCCTCCCGCCCTTCCCTGGTGGATGGCGGTTCTGGGTTCGGTGTTTGCCATAGGTGTGGCCAAGTGGACTTTCGGAGGGCTTGGGAACAATTTCATTAACCCCGCACTTGCCGGCCGCGCGTTTCTTCTGGCCTCCTATCCCGCCGCGATGACAATCTGGACGGCACCCAGAGGCGGAACCTTAAACGGTTTATCCGCAGACGGTCTAACATCCGTCTCCACCGGCCCGGCAACAGATGCAATTACCTCTGCCACTCCGCTTGCCGCGTTTCAAAACGCGGTGCGGGAGGGAAGTTTTCAGGCTCTGGATTTTCAGGATGCACTGGGAAACCTGTTTTTAGGTAACGTCGGCGGTTGTATCGGTGAGACCAGCGCCCTGGCGCTTCTTATGGGAGCGGCCTTTCTTTTGTACAAAAGAGTAATAGGATTTAAGATTCCGGTCGCATATATAGGAACCGTATTTCTTCTTTTTTGGCTCTTCAACGGAACCGGCGAACTCTTCACCTCCGATGCGCTGATTATTCCCATGTATCAGGTTCTGGCCGGGGGACTGATGCTGGGGGCGTTGTATATGGCCACAGATATGGTTACCTCTCCACTGACACCTCGTGGTAAGTTGATTTTCGGTTTGGGTTGCGGTATACTAACCTTTGTGATTCGACGCTTTGGCGGCTATCCCGAAGGCGTATCTTATTCGATTCTCCTGATGAACCTGATGGTTCCTCTGCTTGATCGCTACACCAGACCTCGGGTTTACGGAAAGGTTTTGAAACGTGCTTGATATTATTAAATTAGCAGTCGTACTGACAATTGTGGCTTTGATTGCCGGGTTGGCTATTGCGTTTACAAACGCCCAGACAGAGGAGAAAATCGAGCGGCAGCAACGCCTGGCGCAGCAGGCGGCCCTGGAGGCGGTGCTTCCCAAAGGCACCGAAATAGTCGAGAAGACCGGTCAAGATCCTAAACCGCAACAGTACTGGGTAGCCGTGCGCGACGGCGATACGGTCGCATACGCGCTTGCGGGATCTAACCGCGGCTATTCAAGCTCGATTCAGTACATTGTGGGTGTACGCCCCGGCGGCGAAATAGTGGGTGTGAACATTCTATCTCAGTCGGAAACCCCGGGCCTGGGTACAAGGGTCACCGAAGAAGTTTCGAAAAAATACTTCTGGAACGGGCTATGGGGCCCAAAGGAGGTAATCAAGCCCTGGTTTACTCAACAGTTTGTCGGCCTGGACGCCACCAGGGAAATAGAGCTTTCGGGTACCGCCGAGTGGCATACACTCTCGGAGCAACAGAGAGCAAAGCTTGAGCAACGCAACGAAATAACGGCGATCACCGGTGCCACAATCAGTACCAGGGCGGTCTCCGAAGGTGTTGAAAAGACGGTTTCGAAGTATTTACCGGCATTGACAAACGCAGAGGATGCACAATGATCAAACAAGAGTTTTCGCGTGGTATTCTGACCGAGAATCCGATACTTATTCTTGCACTGGGGCTTTGTCCCGCCCTTGCGGTCAGCACATCTTTGCAAAACGGTATCGGTATGGGCCTGGCGGCTACTTTTGTACTGACCTGTTCAAATGTTATTGTTTCGATTATCAAACGGTGGATACCGGCCAAAGTGCGCATCCCCTGTTTTATCGTGGTTATAGCGACATTCGTAACCATCGTTCAGCTGGTTTTAAAAGCCTACCTTCCTGCCCTGGACGCACAGCTGGGGATTTTCGTACCGCTTATCGTGGTAAACTGTATCATACTGGGACGTGCCGAGGCGTATGCTTCCAAAAACAATCTGGGTCGGGCAATGGTTGACGGCATTGTTATGGGGATAGGTTTTACCGTTGCGCTAAGCACGCTTTCGATTATGCGCGAGATTCTGGGAAGCAACAAGTTGTGGGGGCTAAATTTCCTCCCCGGTTTCCAACCGATGACACTGTTTATTCTCGCTCCCGGAGGCTTTTTTACCATTGCGTTTGTCATGGGGTTATTGAATTATTTGCGCGACAGGAAGGAAACTGAGTAATTATGGATAACCAGTTTATCGGGCTCATTCAGATATCAATCAGTGCCATTTTAATAAGCAACTTCGTGCTCGCGCGCTTTCTGGGGCTTTGCCCGTTTTTCGGAGTCTCCAAGAAGCTCTCAAGCGCGGTCGGCATGGGCATGGCTGTAGTTTTTGTGATGACCATGGCATCCATGTTTACCTGGATAATCGATCGATACATTCTCACTCCCCTGGAGGTGGGATATCTTCAGACGATCGTGTTTATTCTGGTGATAGCGTCTCTGGTACAGCTTGTGGAGATGACGCTGCAGAAGTTTTCTCCTACACTTTACGTGGCGTTAGGAATTTTCCTTCCTCTGATTACCACAAACTGTGCGATTCTAGGTGTCGCGATCATTAATGCGGGCGAAAATAGTTTCACAAATCAGCCGTATACATTTTTGGAATGCCTGGTCAACGGAATCATGTCCGGAGTGGGTTTCACACTGGCCCTGGTACTCATGGCCGGTATTCGGGAGAAACTCGATCTGGCAAATATCCCCAAACCCCTCAAGGGTCTTCCAATCGCGTTTGTGACGGCCGGCCTGATGGCGATTGCGTTTTTAGGTTTTTCGGGACTTAATTTCTTCTTGTAAACAAAGGACGAATATTCGTGATAGCAGTTCCTGTAATCATAGTCGGTGGTGTCGGTCTCTTTTTTGGAATAATTCTTGGTATAGCCTCCAAGAAGTTGCATGTGTTTACCGATCCTAAAATCGAGAAAATCCAGGATGTGCTTCCAAACGCCAACTGCGGCGCCTGCGGATACCCGGGCTGCAGCGCTTTTGCAAAAGCGGTCGCGGAAGGTGAAGCTGACCCGACAGGATGTATTCCCGGGGGAAGCAAGGTAGCTCACCAGGTGGCGGAGATTCTGGGCATTGCCGCGGGTGAATCGGAGCCGATGATGGCGGTGGTTCATTGCAAGGGTGGTAAGAAAGAGGCAATAGAGCGGGCCACCTATGAGGGTATTCAGGACTGCGTAGCCGCATCGATTGCCGGAAACGGCTCCAAAGTTTGTCCGGACGGATGTCTTGGGCTTGGGACCTGTGTTCGGGCTTGTCCGTTCGATGCTATATATATAAATGATGACGGGGTGGCAGTTGTAAATCCGGATAAATGCACCGGATGTACAAAATGTGTCGCATCCTGTCCGCGAAATATTATTTCCATGATACCCAGAGTGCATAAGATCTATCTTGCCTGCAACAATCACGATCGCGGAGCGAAAGTCAAGAAATACTGCTCTGTGGGATGTACCGCCTGTACACTGTGTGTTAAAGCTACACCATCGGGGGCGATTCAGATGAAAAACAATCTCCCCGAGATGGACTATACACAGGATGAGAACTTCGTGCCGGCAGCCAACAAGTGTCCTTCCAACTGCTTTGTCGATCTGGTCAGGGCCCGTCCGAAAGTCAATATCGACACAAAATGTAACGGATGCGGTGAATGTGTGGAAGTCTGTCCGGTTAAAGGGGCGATTACCGGTGAGCCCGGCGAGCGCTATGTGATTGTCAAGGAAAAGTGTATCGGATGCGGCGTGTGTCTCAACAAATGTCCTGTCCACGCAATATCGCTGTGGGGCGGACTTGGATATTCAAGCGGTGATCACATAAGTAAACGTCAGAGAAGCTGATCATAAGCCTAGCAGCAATTTGTAAGGTTTCTTTTTAGAGCGCAAAAAACATCCTATGACACACAACAACAAATCACAGCCACTTCTTGCCGTTACAATGGGAGATCCGGCCGGCATTGGGCCTGAAATAGCCGTAAAGGCTTGCGCAGAGCTTTCAGACTACGAAAAATCCCGTACACTGATAATAGGCGAACTATTCATCATCCGCCATTGGCAGGAAAGGATTTGTCCCGATACGCCGATCCGGCAGATCCAAACAGTCGAGCAGATGATCGATGGGGCCCTTAATGTGATGTCTTTGGACCTTATGTCACCATCCGAGCTGGAAATCGGACGGGTATCGGCTATGTGCGGAAAAGCCTCCTATGAGTACATTCTAAAGGCGATCGATCTTTGCATGCAGGGAGAAGTCAAAGGGGTGGTAACCTGCCCCATAAACAAGGAATCGCTTCATGCGGCGGGGATAAACTTCCCCGGCCACACCGAGATCTTCGCCCATTTCACGCATACCGATGATTATACGATGATGTTTCTGCTGGATGATGTCGCGGTTGTCCATGTTACTACACATTGTTCTTTGCGCCAAGCGCTGGAGATTATCAGACCTGATCGGGTAGGCAAAAACATTTCCCTATTGCACGATGCGCTTGGTCGCATGGGCGTGTCTTCCCCGCGAATAGCGGTCGGAGGTGTAAATCCCCATGCGGGCGAAAACGGGCTATTTGGTGATGAAGAGCAGCTTTATGTGACACCGGCTATTCGCCTGGCACGCTCCGGGGGTATCGATGCTACCGGCCCCTATCCTCCCGATACGGTTTTCATGCGTGCCTTCAAGGGTGAATTCGACGGAGTAGTATCCATGCTGCACGATCACGGTTTTGTTGCTCTGAAAAGCAGGGACTTCGAGCGCGGTGTAAACATAACTGTCGGCTTGCCTATTGTTCGAACATCGGTCGGCCACGGTACGGCATTCGATATTGCCGGACAAGACAAAGCCTCACCCCAAAGCCTGCTGGAGGCAATACGGGTGGCAAGACTTCTTGCCAAATGAATAAAAGTACCAAATGGGAATATCCTATGAGTTCACTTATAAAGCTGAGCAGCAATCAGTCTGTTATAGTTGTGATGTTTTTTCAAGGAGTCGCTGCTCTCAGGAGCAAGTGACGGCTCTTCAGAGCAATTAATTATGCGCAGGCATAGATAAGAGGCAGGGCCTTAGCCATAAGTTCTTAGTGCAACGTCTACCGGTTAGATTTCCAAGTGTTCGATCGCATCCTGTACTTTCCGGGACGAAGAATGCAGCAGAATTTTCTTGTTCATCCAGCTTATCGAGTCCACTTTTTCTTTTTCGTACTCCAGCCTCGAGCTTGAGAACCATCCGCCTGATTCAACATCGAGTGTTGTTATAACCCAACGTTTTTCATCGATTATCAAGTCGTACAAGTGCCCGTACCTGCGCTCATTGACCTCGACATAGTATCCCAGAATCTCCCGTAGCGAACGCAGATGCACCTGGGTGGAGGTGTCCCGAACCAGATCTTTGACTCTCTTTTCTTCCTCTGTAAGTATATCGGAGATTTCCTGACCGTGAGGTGCCTCCTCCTTATTGCCCCAGTAGTAAGGCCATTGATGAAATCTGCTCATAGAGATTTCATGCATCCTGGATACGGTTTTGCGGGTATCGGGATGGGGTGAATTTTTTACCTTCTCTTTTGTTAATGAAGCATACAATATCTTTTGTTCCCAGTCGGCTTTATCTATCGCATGTGGAGGTATTATGACCTTCTTCATTTCGAAGATGCCGCCGGTTTGCACAATTAGATAATGTACCTGCCAGTATACATCATCAAAGTAAACATCCTCGATCTTACCGGCCTTACCGTCGATACCCTCTAAAGTAAAACCTATCGTTCTTCGCAAACTTTGCCCCATACACTTACGTCCTCACGCCCGGCCAAAACACGTTTACCCCAGTATTATTTTGTCTACACATTTTTGTTTCCCCGGTTTCTTTTCCTTGACATTCGATTCTCCAGCCCTTCTCGTCTTGATACTGTTTAACCCGATGAATTGAACATTACAGCCCACCGGACAATCTGTTGTTGTAAAGTTGAAATGCAACTGCTGTGCCATACAAATTGTCGGTTTTTCTCTTTTTATCAGCCGCCATACGTCAGGAGAAATGGATATGAAGACCATACTTTTTACTCATATCAAGCATTGCCTGAGCATTATTGCGGGCATCAGATAGTGCGTTGTGAGCGTTTTTGCCCCTGAAGTGTGAGAATTGGGCGTACATATCTTTGCGAAGCCCCTTAAAAAGAGAGACCAAACTGGTGGAGCTGAACCCGAATGGGTTCTCACCCACGTAGTGATGGAAATACCAGTTGATAAACTGCCAGTCAAACCCGTTATTATCCGAGACGAAAAACGGCTCGCTCCCCCCCTCTGCCGCTATCCACTCATAAAAAGCATGCATCACTATTTCAGGCGGGCTAAACGCCAGGGTCTGCTCGCGACTGAAACCGCAAACTTTCAGCGACGCCTCAACCCATCGCTCGGATACAGGCCGAAGCGTTCTATAGAAACTTCGCGTTAATCCATCCTCGACAACGACCGCCCCTAAAGCAACCATGGAATAATCGCCGGGAACAGGTCCGTCCGCTTCGATATCGATAGAAATGAAACTCATAGGAGGTTAGGGTGAGCAATTTGTTTGCCGGCCGCTACGCTTGAATACATGTAGATCAACTTGCAGCTGTACACCTTTATGAATCGTTATCTCTCATTATCATATTGAGAAAAGTATCGATCTAACAGTCAATACACTCCCCTAAGCACAATATCGAGTGTTACATCAACGATATGGAAAATACCGCATGAGAGCGCCGATGATTATGGTAACAAGCTGCAGGTTATCTTCACATTTTCCATCCCTGAAAACCGAGAAGCGATGCTTTGTCTGGCACGTGTTTTGCTAAATCTGCCGAGTGTCTTTTTCGCCGCCTGCAAAATACGAGTTATTTCCGCAGACTGCACATGCTGGTAATTATTTACAAGGAGTTTCGACAATGAAGAAGCGGCTTATACAAGCAGTAATCCTGACTGCTGTCGCTATCGGTATGCTGACCAGCGGTTGCTCGGCAAAAAAAGCCGATGCCGCTGAGGATGAGAGAATACAAGTGGTGGCCACTATCGGCATGATTGCGGATGTGGTAAAAAATATAGGCGGAGAACATGTAGCGGTGCACGGCCTGATGGGTCCCGGGGTCGATCCGCATCTGTATAAGGCCACACCCAGCGATGTTCAGGCGCTTCAGAAAGCAGACATCATCTTTTATAATGGGCTTCACCTGGAAGCCAAGATGGGTGAGCTTTTCGAGAAGATGGCACAAACCCGCACAACGATTGCGGTCAGCAGAGGGGTCGATGAGTCGAAGCTTATGCCCTCCGAAGACTACGAGGGGCTTAGCGACCCTCATGTGTGGTTTGATGTAACCCTGTGGCAGGAGGCGGCACGGGAGATCGCACGGGGGCTGTCCGAACAGGCTCCTGAACACAGGCAGGCGTTTTCCGATAATCTCTCCACTTACATGACACAGCTGGACACGCTTCACACCTTTGCCCTTAACCAGTTTGCACGCGTGCCGAAGGAACAGCGCATTCTCATTACCGCACACGATGCATTTAACTATTTCGGTAAAGCGTATGGTTTCGAAGTCGTGGGGCTGCAGGGGATCTCCACCCAGTCCGAGGCGGGCACCGGGGATGTGCAGAAGCTGGTAAACCTTATTGTCGATCGTAAAGTGCGTGCGATTTTTGTGGAGTCCTCCGTTCCGCTCAAGAACATTAAAGCCGTGCAGGAGGCGGTCAAGGCCAGGGGATGGGATGTTCAGATTGGTGGTGAGCTGTTCTCCGATGCCATGGGAGACGGGGGCACGTTTGAAGGCACCTACATCGGCATGGTAACCCATAATGTCAACACGATCGTTGAGTCGTTGACCAAAGAGCCCTCAGCATGAGTGTGAATGAATCTGTTGTACCGCTGGATGTGGCCGACCTGACTGTCGCATATCAGGAAAAGCCTGTGCTGTGGGATATAGACTGCTCGATTTCTGAGGGAAAACTTCTGGCGATTGTCGGACCAAACGGAGCGGGCAAAAGCACTTTCATAAAGGCCTGCCTCAATCTGGTTCCCGTCGCAGCCGGCTCGGTTCGCATATATGGCAAGCCCTATGCGGACAACCGCAAACGGGTGGGATATGTCCCCCAGCGCGGCAGCGTCGACTGGGACTTCCCCACCAACGCCCTGGATGTGGTGATGATGGGCCGCTATGGGCATCTGGGCTGGTTCAGGCGACCGGGCAAAAAGGAGCGGGATATCGCCATGAATGCGCTGGAGAAGGTGGGTATGGCCGAGTATGCCGATCGTCAAATCAGTCAACTCTCCGGCGGCCAGCAGCAGCGCATATTTCTTGCCCGCGCCCTGGTGCAGGATTCATCCCTCTACTTTATGGATGAGCCGTTTGTGGGAGTGGATGCCACCACCGAGAAAGCGATAATAAAGCTGCTCCAGGAGCTTCGCTCCCAGGGCAAAACGGTGGTCGTGGTGCATCACGACTTGCAGACACTCAAGGAGTACTTTGACTGGGTGATGCTGCTGAATGTCCGGCGTATCGCGCTTGGCCCGGTGGATGAGGTGTTGACCCCGGGAAGTTTGCAGCGAGCCTACGGCGGACGCGCTGCTTTTCTTAAATCGTAAAGCCTTTTGTGAATCGGACAATTAGAAATGTGGGGATGTGTAAATCAGACGCGTAACACTCACGCTCTCTTTTGTTGCCAAAGGTACCATAAAACACCTCTTCTATTTACACCTTTACACATTGACCAACTGATATAAATATGATAACAATAGACCATACACTCATAACAGTCGTGCTAGGTGGTGCCTTTGTGGGACTGCTTTCCGGTGTGCTGGGCGTGTACGCTCTGCTTCGCAGGCAAAGCCTTTTAGGTGATACTATCTCTCATGCTGCTTTTCCCGGCATCGCGCTGGTATTTCTTCTGCTTGGGGTAAAGCACCCTTTGGGGCTGGTTATGGGCGCCATGGGCGCCGGATGGCTTGGGACTATGGTTATCTCCTCGGTGATCAAGCACTCACGTGTCAAGCTGGATACGATAATGGCAATTGTGCTTGCAGTGTTTTTCGGCCTGGGACTAGCCCTGATGAGTCTTATTCAGAAAATGCCAAACGCAGGCCAGGCCGGGCTCGACACGTTTCTCTATGGAAACGCATCAACCATGCTGCGTCAGGATGTCTACGTGATCGCCGGATTTGCGGTGCTTGCCCTGGGTATCGTCCTGCTTTTCTGGAAAGAATTCAAACTCTACACCTTCGATCCCGATTATACGTCATCGCTGGGGTTTTCGGTACGAATTATCGATATGGTTCTTTTGTCGGTTATCGTCATAGCGATCACCATCGGCCTGCAGTCGGTTGGTGTGGTTCTTATGAGCGCGATGCTTGTCGCCCCCGCCGCCGCGGCGCGTCAGTGGACCAATCGGCTGGGAGCCATGGCGGCGCTTTCCGCTCTTTTTGGTGCGTCGGCCAGTGTATCGGGGGCACTTCTGAGCAGCAGTATGCATAAACTGCCGACCGGCCCCGTCACGGTGTGTATCATTACTGCGATGGTGGTCATATCGCTTTTCTTTGCCCCGCAGAGGGGACTTTTCCGGCAATGGCTTAGGGTGCTTCGAAATCGGGGAGAAATAGCGGTGATGCGACTTTTAGAGGAGTTGTACTGGCTGGCCCGTAATCACGATTCGCTGGAACACTACCACGAAATCAGGCTGTTGCAGGCTGTAAA
Organism: uncultured Fibrobacterota bacterium; assembly: GCA_964586285.1. Classification (GTDB taxonomy): domain Bacteria; phylum Fibrobacterota; class Chitinivibrionia; order Chitinivibrionales; family CAYFVL01; genus CAZPHU01. The sequence goes on from CAZPHU010000067.1 coordinate 19,949, forward strand.
CCGCGAGAAGATCGACCGCCATATCGCTCATCTGGCTCGTCGCGAGCTGGTGGAGGTCTCCGATTACGGTGGGATACGGCTGAGTGAAGAAGGCTACCGCAGAGCGGAGGAGTCCGTGCAGGAGATTGCAGGAAAGGAGTCGCTGTGACCGGAGAAATAGTCTTGATCGCAACCATTGTGGCGGCAGCCTGTTCGATACCGGGAGTGTTTCTGGTGCTGCGCCGACAATCGCTGCAAAGTGACGCTATCAGCCATTCGGTACTGTTTGGTATTGTGATAAGCTTCTTTGCGGTGAAAAGTTTTAGCTCTCCCCTGCTGTTGATCGGTGCGGCGGCAACGGGAGTGCTTACGGTCATGCTGTCAGAGATGATTCTGAGGACAAGGCTGCTTAAGGAGGATGCATCAATTGGTCTGGTGTTTCCGATGCTCTTTTCGATCGGGGTGATTCTGATAAGCATGTATGCCGGTGATATTCACCTGGACACCGATGCCGTTCTCACCGGTGAAATCGCCCTTGCTCCGTTCGACCGTTTGACATTGGGTCAAATCGATCTGGGCCCTCGCTCCGCCTGGACTATGGGGATAATCGGTCTGCTTAACCTGTCCTTTCTGCTGTTGTTTTTCAAGGAGCTGAAGCTTTCCACTTTCGATCCGCGCCTTGCCGCAACACTCGGGTTCCACCCCGACCTCCTTCACTACAGCCTGATGTGCATAGTCAGTATCCCCGCGGTAGGAGCATTTGATTCGGTCGGCTCCATTCTGGTGGTCGCTTGGATGAGCGCCCCGGCATCAACGGCATACATTCTGACCACTCCGC
>CAZPHU010000068.1:0-12952 GCA_964586285.1 uncultured Fibrobacterota bacterium
AAGCGCGCTACCAGGCTGCGCTACACTCCGACAACAGATAGGCTAAAATATAACGCGGGAAAAATTCATGCAAGAGCATCATCGCCCCTGCACCTACTCCGAATCATGATTACTTTCTATATAGGATACCCTTAATTTTCCTACATAACGGGTCAGATACACTGCATCCTCACCCGTATCATCTATCACCAACGGTATATAACCTCTTACAGCAAAAAGACGTCCGAGCGCAGGATCTACGAATATCCACCGGTTTCCGTCCCATACCATCACCCATGCGTGATAGAAATACCCCTTCTTCCCCCCCAGATATACCAGCCCGAGAACTACTCGGGACGGAATTAGTGCGGCACGAAGAATCGCCGCCATTGTGACCGCATGTTCACCACAATCCCCATACCCCGCCCGAAGCGTCTCTAAAGCACTGGAGAAGGTAGCTACATTTCTCTTCTCTATCGTGTGGTAAACATATTCCCATACTCTCTCTATTATACTGCATCGCTGCGACAAATCTCGGCCCAAAGAATCGGCCAGATATACTACCGGGTCAGCATCAACCTGCATCGTGGGAGTAGCTTCAAGAAACCTGCCGGCCACCGAATCGTTTCCGTTGGAATCATCGCAAGAGGAGGGCATGGATCGCAAAACGAATCCCTTTACCCTCGGTTTGTAAAACTGCTTCACGCTGGGGTGTAATTGAAAGGATGAATCCCCCGACACCACAATACTCCGACCATTTGTATGAGGACCGGCGGGAATGTGAAACATTTCCGAAATCTGATCTACAGCCAATTCCCCCTCAGGTCCGCTCTTTTCTTCTATCTTTTCACGCCTGGCAATAAACATCGGCGGTATATGTGTGCGAACCATTCTTCCCTCTCGGTCTACTTCCCACTCCTCGTCCGTTTGGGTAAGCTCGTCGCGGTTGACAAATACCCATGTGCTGTCGTTGGAGCCGGGAATCTTTTTGCAGGTTGTAGTGACGGGGACGTTTTTTCCCGATGTTAGACTGAATATCGTGTCGTGCCAGGTATCCCCCTCTTTGACCGTATTGCCCAGAATACCTTCCATTATTTTTCTTGTCTCATAAAGATCACTGTGGACCTGCTCTATTTCTTTTTTGGTCGAAACGCCGCCCGCTGAAATATCCAGCACCCATTTACCTTTGCCATTCTTCTCAAGACTCCAGCTGTTTTTACCGGCCGGACTTTGTATTTCCTGAAATGCCTTTCTCAGCTTACCGTCCCAATCGTACTGGCTGATTTCATCCACATGCATGCCGCCACTGCCCAATTTAACCGAAGTACATTCTTGAACGATCCTGTCTTGGGTGTCGACACTAATCTCATGAAACAGACGTCCGGCGGGTTTACCTCCCACATAAAGATAAAGTGTATCGGCAACTTCAAGAATCGACCAGTTCAATTCGTTTCCGGTACCGGCACCCTGTGAATATACATTTACAAAAAAGGAGCCATTCGAAATCAGTAAAAATAGAAGAAATCGTGAAGATCTATACAACCTGCTCAATTCAGGCATTTTGAAAAGATTGGCGAAACTGCTCAAGCGATATACCATTTACCTTTGTTAAATATTTTTCGAATTGGCGAGAATTTTGGAAACCGCAGGCAAGGACAATTTCATCGGTTTCCATCGCTGGATTCTCTTTGGCAAGTAGCATGGCCCGGTTGGTGCGCACATGGTACAGGAATTCCTCCACACCCATACCAAGTTCTCTTTCAAAAAGGGCTTGAAGAAACGCGGGGCCGGTTACAAGATCCTCACAGATCTTTTCCACCGATAGATCGGGATCGGCATAATTTTTCTCCAAATACCGACACGCACGTTGTACCTCCTTATCCATTACCGATAATCGGGTCGTGGTAAGAAACCGCCCTTTTTCTCGACCTTTTAGAAAAAAGACAAGGGTTAATATGATAACTCCCATACTTATGATTAATAAGGCGATATGCATGCGGTAACTGTGTAACTTTGTTAGAACCGCATTAGTAATCATCCAATGTTTAACTTTACTTACAAAAGATCGGCCTGAAAGGGCATGGTCATCATTACTTCCACTTTCCCATGAAGAGAGTGAGTCGGAATCATTTTCGACATTCCCAAAAGTAGAATCGGACGACATGTAGGAAATCGAAGAGAGAGTATCGGCAGGTAACGAACCGGTGGAATCAATGCCTTGTACCACTTTTGTGCCTTCGGTTGTTTTCGTGCTGTCGGTCGTATCGATATCGGTCTGTAAGGAATCGCTTGAGGAAATGGAGTCGGAGATCAAGGAATCCATTTCTGAGTGCGCGGAATCTAAAACCCCTCCACTATATTCGGCGCCCCCCGCCGATTCGCTTGAGTCTTTACTGCAGGTATCTTGCCAAACAGTATCCAATACTTCAGCACCACCCGCGGTATCCGCTGCTGTATTCGTATCCAACGTATCCGATTCTGCTCTCACCGAAAAACAAACCGCGATACACAAAAAGATCGGGGAGAAAAAAAATCTCATAGTCAGCTCTTATATCGCTGCATCTGCTCGGATATCAGGCGCACATAGTTACTGCCCATGGCGGTTATCTTAGCCTTCAACCGATTACAGAATGCCAGCACATCCTCATATGCCCGTGTACGTAAATTATGGTTCATTTCCTTCAACGTTTTCTCATTTAAAATCTCGTTTGTGGCAAGGGCAAAATGCAATGATTTGTGCTCGCTGATACGTTTAAGGGCGTCTTGAACCAACTGTAATGATTCAGAATACACGTTCTGATCGTATTTTTTTTGAAGTGTGCAAATCAGAGTTTGGAGTTGTTCGCTGAAAAAGACACTGTTGTAAATATAATGACGGTGTTTCTTTTCAACAGCGGGATCGTAAAAATACTCAGCGATAATGTTGCCCCGGGTTGTTTTAACTACCGATTTTGGGAAAGGCACTTTCTCCGGTACTTTTTGCGCTTGCCTTTCGCCGGTAGTATTCTCTTCCCCACGGTCTGACTTGTCCTTCTCTCCGACCGGGTTTGACGATTTTTGCTCCTCCTCAAATGCCTCATCGTCCCCTTTTATTTCCTCTTGCGATTCCACCTTTACAATATTCTGAGGATCAGTTTCCGGCTTTTCCTCACTAACAGCTCCGAAACGCTTCTGAGGTAGAATGATTTCGTACAGACCGTTGATTATTTCATTTCCGTTTGCCGAAAGTTCCTTGTTTACCTGGCTTTCTATTAATGCCAGTTCCTGCTCTTTTACTTTGAGCTTTTCAAGCTGGGCGTTAAGCCGGGCGATCTCTTCGCTGCACTCGCCGATCTCCTGCTTGACGGTAGCAATTTCAGCGTCCCGTTTTCTTTTCTCTTCAAGTAAGGTGCGGGAGTCGCTGCTGATTTTTTTCATGTGTTCTTCTTTGTTGCGAAGCAAATCCATCTTCTCCTGATAGAATTGTATCAGCATATCCACGGTTGAGGAGTTTGAGTCCTGGAGCATATTTTTCTTTAGAGACCACAACTGTTCCAATACAATTTTTGCATTCTCTTTTTCGCTGGATAGAAGCTTTTCGGAAATATCATACATATTTTCGGATACCGTCGATGCCCGCGCATCGAGAAGAATTGAGTAAAGCCTGTTACCGTCGGTTGTACTGCCGCCGATTGAATCAAACGGCCGATTTAGCGTATGAATCCTCTTCATGATGCTTACCCCTCTTTTAAAACTACTAACTTGTTACTTCCCTAAGCCCGGCAAAGCCGAAAAATCAAGGATTAAAGATCAAGGAATCAGTGAACAAAAACACATCGATTTATTACATGACCTGAAATAGCGTACCGTTATCGAATACAAAATCCTGATAAAAAAGACTCTTCTCCAATTACGAGTATACTAACGGCACACGAAAAAATCAACGTTTAAATTGCATAAGCTGTTATTTTGCCGAAAGATACGAAACTATTTCATCGTAAATCGCAGCCAACGCCGGTTGACTGCTCAGCATATCTAAATCCGCAAACCCGTTTTCAGCCGCTTTTGTCAGATGTCCCCGAGCCTCATCCATTCTATCCCGTTTTACCGCAATGACCGCTAGCAAGTACCAACATTCGGGACATCCCTGGTGAGAGAGAAGATATTTGCGGATCTGACGTTCCGCCTTGGTTACCTCTCCCCGGCCAATGAGTGCCTGCCACTGCAGTTTAAGCGAGGAGTTATCCTTGAGGTGTATTTTTTCTACCTGACGCACGGTTTCATCATATCGTTTGTTTTGCATCGAAAACTCCGCAAGCGCCGATCTTATGGCGTCTGGAGCATCCTCAAGGGAAATCAATCGCTTGTAGATAGCAGCAATTTTTCCACCACTATAGTTTTTTCGCTTATAGGCTAACAGCCTCTGGGCATCGAGCAGGTCGCTCTGTTTCCCAAGCTTATCCGCCAGCTTTAGGATCTCATCAACATATTTATGCTGCTGCAGGCGATTAAGCTTGAGAATCGAATCCGCGATTATATCGGCATCTAGGCGATGAATTATGGCAAGAGTGGATTTTACGTATGTTTCGATATCCCCCTTAAGAAGCGAAAGCTCTCTTAAGCCCATCCATGCAGCCGGCGACTTGGGAGAGAGTCGTACGGAGCGCAACAGGTAATCTTTGGCCTTATCAAATTCGCGCTGTTTGGTGTATATGGATGCGACATTCATATATATGCCGGCATCCGCCTTGTTAAGCTCGAGGGCCTGCATGTAGCAGTCCAAAGCCTTTTGTTTCTGATCGAGATACTCGAATGCCACCCCTAGATTTTTAATAGCGGAAAAAAATTCCGGCTGGAATTTCACCGCTTTTTCATATGCCGAAACAGCATCCTCCAACCTACGAGCTTTGATATAGGAATTGCCCAGATTGAACCATGCATCGGCAAAATCATTCCGGGCATCTGCGGCCTTTTCAAAGAACTCTATCGCCTTGTCAACATCCTCCTTCTGATCGTAATAGTTTCCAAGGTTAAGAAGCGCTCCGTAATTGTCGGGCTCGATTTCCAGAACTTTTTCGAAACATCGACGAGCTGCACCAACATCCCCCCGGGTAAGGTGCACTATGCCCAGATTATTCCATCCCTCAAGCTTCTCCGGCTTCAGGTCGGTAAGTTGAGTGAAAGCAGTAAAGGCCCCCTGATAGTCCTGGCGATTGAAACAAATATTCCCGTACTCGAGTATGATTCCGTAATCATGATTAAATTTGCTCATCAGCTCTTTATAGAGTTCTATTGCTTCGTTGTACCATCCCAGATCCGCATAATACTGTGCCAGTTTTACACCATTATCTCGATCATCCGGAGCCTGATCATAGGCATTTCGTAGTGACTCAAGCTGCTGTTTATCAATGGGGATCATTTCCATCCTCTGCTCTTTTTTCACCGCCGGTCGAAATCCGCTCGGCACGGTTCTCTATTACTCCTTTGATATATTCCCGATCGGGAACGATCCGGTCGGAAGACCACCTCTTGCGGGCGACAATATCATACCATGCATCCAGATATTCTCCCATTATGCTTTTGATGTACGGATGAGAGGGTAGGACCGTTAATTTATTATGCATCAATTGCCTTAAAGATACCTCATATATTTCGGAAATCCAGGTTCCGCCGAAAAGAAGCGGCATGTCGCTCAATATTTCCTTTCTTACCGGAATCATTCCAAAGCGCGTGCAGCCCTGTATCTGGTTTTGTGTACTTGTGATATGACGGGCCAGCTCGTATGATTTGATGGGATCGGGCGTGTTTGCCGGGATTGCCCACCACCATCCTCCGGTTGTGATCGCATTGGTCCCATTTCGCAATACATTCCCCTTTTCATCCAGAATCACCGAACAGCCTCTGGGCATAACAGCAACTCCCATGTCGTCCGGATCGCTCAAATACCCGCTCAAACCGTCTCTGCCGGTGCCGTGAAGATAAAAACAGTCAAGCTGAGTCATAAACGACAGGTAAACCTGCCCCTCGGCAAATCCCTGCCAGATATCCGGACCACTCCACTGCTGCTCCCACATGCGTGTGTTGTAAATGCCCGATGATGCATACACAGCCTCCCAGTGCAAAGCATCAACTACGGATTCACCCTGCATGGACACCACGGCAGCGCTGTCTCCCCCGCATTGAAAAACCCTGTCAATTAACCGCAGAGCAGTTCCCGAATAGTGCTTGCCCCGATGTGCAATGCGCCCGGCGTTTTCTTCCCCGTAGTTAGTATGAGCCCATATCCAGCCAACCACAAACACATCAAAAAAGTCCCATTCATCAGGATTTTCTTCAAGCAGGTATGTCGCAGGCAATCCGTACCCGTTGATCTTTTTTAGGGCCTCATGGATTGGTGAGCGGTACTTGCGCCACAACTCGTATGCTTCCCTGACTTTACTCTTGCGGTACACCATTATGCGCGTTTCAAACTTTCGCGGAATATAGTATCGTTTTTCGCCGATACGAGCCAGAGAGGTTAGGAGATAGGTATCCTCATACTCTTTTAATTGCCCGGGATTGAGAATACTGTCCAATGAAATAAGGGCACCACTTGCCGCAAGCGAGTGCCCTTCGCTGAAGGGAACCTTCATCAATCCTATGTCGGGATAGTGCTTGATTTCGTTACTGATCGAATCAATCTGGTCGTAATGAACGACATCTGCCTTGACATGGAATTTTTTCTCAAAAGGTGGAATGATTTCATCTTTAAAGAACTTCTCCTGCTCATCTATCATATGTATCAGTACACTCATATTTGTTGCAGAACACGAGAGGAGGAAACAAGGTAACCACAAAGCCGCTAATGCCAAAACAGTCCGTCTCATTACCCATTCCGCGTCGAAGAAAGAGTCTTTATGATTTCGTTTGCTTTTCTTAATCGCTTGACAAATATTCCCAGAAGTTCTATGGCGATGGACGGGTACTCCTGCAGTACGTCATTCATATCCTTACTCATGATTCTAAGCAGTAGGCAGTCTTTTTTGGCAATTACACTCGCCGATCGTACCTCGGCATCAAAAAGACTCATATCTCCGAAACAATCTCCCTCCTTCAGCTCCGCAAGCTTCACCGTATCGTTATTGCCGGTCGATTTGCATATGATTACACTACCGTGCTTTATCAGATAAAAGGAATCCCCCACTTCTTCCTCGGACACTACCGTCTCGTTACAGTCGAATCGCACCTCCTGGGCAACGGCGGCAATAGCCTTAAGATCTACGGTTTGAACAGAGCAAAAAAGTGGGCTTTTCTTCAAAAAAATAACGTTTTCAAGTATACTGTAAGGATCGTTAATTATATCCGACATCCGGTTCCTCACTGCTGTAAAAAATCATTATTCGTAGACAAACCCTTTTGGCCGGGTAAACTTTGTTTAACATTGCATACACACATCTTAATCCACCGATCGGGTTGTTTTTCATAGTGTGAAAGAACAGCATCGACATTGCCGAACGTTCCTGTCTCCAACGCCTGAATATCTCGGGGATAAGCGAGAGGCTCGGCCGTATCGAGCAATTCTAAGAGCCATCGATTAACCTTGGAGTTACCTGTGTTATCAAGTACCTCAAGAGCACGGCCCCTCACGTGATTGTTGTCGTGATTAAGCCGATGCAATATTGTGGAGATTTGCCCGCTTGAATCCAGAATGGCGGCGATATATTGAAGCGCTAAAATTTTTCTGTCAACATAAAGCTCCCGAATAGCGTATCGAAGAAGCTCCATGGGTTTTCCAATCCGGTCGTTTATTATCTGCAAAGCATGATAAGCTGTGTAAATCTCTTTTCGTTCCTGTTTGGCGATGGAGACAAGAGATTGGGCGTTAAGATCGGGAAAAAAGCCGTTACGTTTTGTTAGAAACAATCCCTCAAGATATAGTTCGCGTACTATCCCCTGAGAATTTTGCATCCGCCGCATATAATTTTCGATTCTATACCCATCGCACAGCGCACAACAGTAAAAATGAGCCAAATCAGTTCGTCTTCTCTGCCCGGCTGAATCAACCAAGGTTTCCAGCGTATCCAGTAGCGATTCGCTAATGTTGCGGCCTACCGCCCTGAGATACCATTTCCACACGCTGCGTTCATTGCGAATACTTTCTTTGTACCGATTAAAATAATCGATTAAATACTTTTGAGCCTCTTTTTCGAGTTTAAGCTCGCTTAGCACATACAAGCCGCTTGCATTCTCCCTGGTGCTCTCTGATTCAAGCATCCGGTTCAAGGTCTTTACATACTCTTCCCGCTCCCCCGGATCGGAGCTTTTCCACAGAGCAACCAGGGCATTTGCGCGCACCCGGTTGTTTTGGTGATGAACAAAAATGGAAAGACCGGCATTTACCTTATCATCTTCATATGCGGCAAGCGCCAAAACCGCATTGGCAATCACGCGATAGTCCGTATCCGCCAGCAACGACCTGAACAGCGGCTTCAACTCTTCTTTGCGCAAAGGCGTTAAGGCACTGATTATACGGGAGCGAATATAGGAATTGGCACGCACCATATACTCCTTTAGTACCGCCAATGATTCGGGACTGTTCATCTGAGCCAATACTTCTACGACAACACCCGCAGTCTCCATGTTCTCGGTTTCCAACATCTGCTCCAGCGCCCGGTATATGTTTTCGGAACCGGCAAGCTGATCTAGATCCAAAACGCCTTTTTTCCTTCTGATATTGAATCCGGCCAGATACTGCGTCAGACTACGAGTATAATCCCTGCGAAGCCTGAACACGAGCACAATCATCAAGATGGAGCTTACCAGGTATATAGCAGTCAGCGCCCAAAACGGCAGGAATACGGGTGCGACCAACAACCACAGACTGGCAATGCCGATCGCCACAGGCTTAACCACTCCTTCAACGGCCAATTTAGCCCGCCCTCGAATCTCCTGAGGAAGGCTTGAGAAAAACACCTGGAAATTGGGAGTAAAAAAAGAATCGAAAAAAGCGATACGCAAAGCGACTCCAACAACTACCGCCCAGAACAGAACAGAAATCCGTGGAGAAGTTTGGAAGAATAATGCAATAACAAGAAGACCGCCAAAAACTGTGCACAAGGCGGCAGGCAAAAGGAACATGCTCCGGGTTGAGCCGATTGTTTTATGAATTCTACCCGAAATGGTAAGCTGGAGCATAAAGGTACCTGCCATGCTTATTCCGTTAAAATAGCCCAGAAAACCCGCCAGCCTGCCGGCTTGTTGAAAGCGGCCGCGAATAACCTGGTAGAAACTGAACTGCTGACTGAGAATCAGAACAAACAGCAGGAAATACAGAATCGACATGGTTCTCAAAAGAGGCTGATTCCAAAGAAGTTTGGCATCACCGACAAGTGATTGAAAACGGGAAAGGCCCGAGGCATTAAGCTGTTTTTTCATCGGTCGAAAAAGCTCCCGTCGTGGCCGAAGTATGGGGGCGAATCCGATACCTACGCCGACAGACAGGCATGCCCAGATTGGCAAGAGATGCACGGCATCAACAAATTTCAGCAGCACCGGTATGGCAAATGATATTCCTATGGCCCCTAAAGTACCGCCTGCGGCAATAAAGGGAAAATCCCCTCCCGCCTGTCTGGAGTCGGTTAAATCGTTTGCAAGGGTCCAAAATAAAAGAAACAGCAGTATTTTGCTGACATATGCATAAGAGAACAGCGGAATGTACAGAAAATTAACCCCGCTCTGAACAACCGCCCAGACAACCATCAGTATGCAGCCGTGCACTATCGTAAATGAGGTAAAAAACACCTTCCGGTCTATTCTGTCGATCACCGGCATAATTAATGCCGCCGACGCAAACAGGAGAAGCGCGTTTACAAGATACATGCGCGGAATAATAGAGGCGGAAAAATTGGCCAGGAGAAGCGCCTCGGCGCAACTGTCGCCCAGAATCGACCCGGCAAAGCAGAGAAACAGCAGTGCAAATAGCGGATATTTCGAAGTTTGTTGTTCCATCACCGACAGTGTTTGCTAACTTAAGATATGATAGTTTATTAAATACATTGTGACATACATACGCAATATAGTCCACAATATACCACCGAAAAAGGGAAGAGAGCGGTTAAGTTTCTCCCTTCTCTCTCAAAATAAATGCAAACACTCTTTTTAACGTCGATGAAACATCGGCCTAGAAATCTCTCTCAGGTTCAAAAGGTTCGAACTCGACTTTGTCCCTCAAAAAGGAGATGGTACTGCTGTCTACCCGGGGTACATAAGTCAGCTCCTGTAACCCCGCAAATGCTCCATGACAGCTCCTGTATTCAACAATCGCATGGGCAAGCGACTGACTCAATCCAGTAACCCGGCAAATTGTCTGCTCATCGGCATGATTGAGATCGACTCGAGGCCTTCCCTTTTCCATGATCCCCTCCTGAATTGTTGTCAAAGTCGTTTTGAAATATCGTAATCGGATCGGAACCTCAAGCGATATCGGGATCACTTACTGACGATCACTTTCGAAGACCATGTTTTCCGATCACGACAGAGGCTATGAAATACCTTTGCGAACCGCCGGCACATACCCCTTTAGCATGAGAGAAAGACTGACCACCGTTACCGAACTTAAGGCCATTGCCGCCCCGCCAAGCTCCGGCCGAAACGTTATGCCCCAGATAGGATAAAGTATACCGGCCGCAACAGGGATAAGAGCCGTATTGTATGCGAAAGCCCAGAAAAGATTCTGCTTTATTCTGCCCATGACCTTACGGCTGAGCTGAATCGCCGCGACAACATCCAGCGGCTCATCCTTCATCAAAACGACATCTCCACTTTCAACAGCAACATCAGTGCCGCTTCCGATCGCTATCCCGACATCCGCCTGAGCCAGCGCGGGGGCGTCGTTGATACCGTCACCCACAAAGGCGACCTTTTTACCCCCGGACTGAATCCGTTTTATCGTATTCGCCTTGTCCCCGGGAAGCACCTCGGCGATAACATCCTCTATCCCCAGCTGATCGGCCACCGCTTTTGCGGTGCGACGATTGTCGCCGGTGAGCATAGCAACGGACAATCCCATCTCCTTGAGTGCCGAGACAGCCCTTTGCGCCGACTGCTTTGGCGGGTCAGCCACTGCTATCAACCCCGCCACGCTCCCCTCCACCGCTACCAGCATCACGGTCTTTGCCTGACGCTCCAAAAGCTTTCGCTGCTGCTCAACCGCATCACCTACCGCAATATCATACTCTCGCATCATGGCCGCGTTTCCCACGGCAACTCGTTTCCCGTCAATGCGGCCGACTACACCCTTGCCCTCCAGCGTATCAAACTCATCCGCCTCGGGAATCGACAGCAGGCGGCCTTTGGCCCGCTCCACTACCGCATCGGCCAGCGGATGCTGAGAGTTTCTCTCCAACGCCGCAGTCAGGCGAAGGATGTCATCTTCTCCCCCGTTCAGCGCAACCAGATCCGTTACCTGCGGTTTTCCCTGAGTCAATGTGCCGGTCTTGTCGAATACAACCATGCGAATCTGCTCCGAAACCTCAAGCGCCTCCCCGTTTCGTATCAGAAGACCAAGTTGCGCTCCCCGTCCGATTCCCACGGTCACCGCAGTCGGTGTCGCAAGGCCCAAAGCGCAGGGGCAGGCGATGACCAGAATGGCAATCAGTGTGGTTAAGGCAAACAGAAGCGTCGTCTGGCCGATGAAAAACCATCCGACAAAAGTTGCCGCCGCAATGATCAGCACCACAGGAATAAACCACGCGACCGCCTTGTCGGCTATCCGCTGCACCGGAGGTTTACTGCCTTGAGCATCCTCCACCAGGCGGATTATCTGCGCAAGCATAGTGTCACTGCCCACACCGGTCGCTCGTATGTGAAGAACACTGTTTTTGTTGATAGTTCCCCCGACCGTCTTCTGTCCAACTGTGCGAAGCGCAGGAACAGGCTCACCGGTGATCATCGCCTCATCCACATAACTCTTTCCTTTAACCACATCCCCATCAACAGGAATCTTTTCCCCCGGCTTCACAATCACTACATCGCCAACCGTAACCTCTGCTGTCGAGACCTCCCGCTCCTCTCCGTTTCGCAACACCAGCGCGGTTTTGGGCTGAAGTCCCACCAGCTTTTTTATAGCCTCGGAGGTGCGCCCGCGCGCCCGCGCCTCCAAAAACCGCCCCAACATCAGAAAGGACGCCAACATCACCGATGTTTCGTAGAACATAAACTCGCGGGTAAGCACAATCTCAAATGTCCCCATTACACTGGCCACAAAAGCAACCCCGATTCCCATCGCATACATCACGTCCATGGTTAACGCACCGATTCGAAGCGATTTCCATGCGGCCTGGAAAATCGGGTAGCTTGTGTAGACAAACACCGGCGCCGTGACGGCAAGCATCAGGTAGCTCATGGAAAACGGAAGCGGCAGATGGATATGCATCAGAATCATGAGAACCGCGCTGGTGGCAAACCCCACGCTAAAACGTATTTTCTTGTCGCGCAGCTCCATTTCGTGCGCCTTGCGCTGCGCATCCTCGGGCGCCTCACCTTTTACCCCCAGGTATTCAAAGCCGGCCGACTCCACCGCCTTTCTTATATCATCCAAAGTCACCGATTCGGGATCATACACAACGGATGCCGATCCCGCCCCGAAATTCACCTCCGCGCTGTTGACCCCGGGAAGCTTCCCGACGTTCTTCTCGATAGTCTGAGCACATGACGCACAATGCATGCCCCCAATTCGTACGATCGTTTGGTTCCTTACGATTCCAAAGCCTAACCCCTCGATTGTCTTCTCCAGCTCATCTGAGCCCACAAGCTCCGGATCATACTCCACGGTCGCCCGCTCGGCCCCAAAATTTACCTGTGCACTGGCCACCCCGCTCTTTTGTTTAAGCGATTTTTCGATATTCATCGCGCACGATGCGCAGTGCATGCCCGAGACTGCAAACGTTGCTTTTTTATGCTCACTCATGGTTGCTTCCTTTTCACCCATACATAGAGTCAATCAGATCGTAACTTA
>CAZPHU010000068.1:13052-20759 GCA_964586285.1 uncultured Fibrobacterota bacterium
TCTTTGCTGGACTCGCCCCCACACAGGAGAATGCCTGCCCGGCGGCCGGCAATCATTCCCGGAGTTTGGCCCCCGCCCAGAAAATACGTCAGTGTGTCACCGCCCAGGCCGAACTCTTTTGCAGCGGCTGTTACCGGATTTTCACGCACACCAAACGACACTTGAAGATACCGCTCCCAGCCATATTGCCTGATCGAATTTCTGACGGATACACCTTGGGCGGCAGCCGAATCGCCCGAAAAGATATTCAGGCCTACATACATGGTATCTATGTCTCCATGGTAGATCAGAACCTCCAGATCTTCGCACGCACGAACCATATGCGACAATACCGTCTTTACTTTCGGGATAGATTCATCTTTAACGTATGCAGCGTATACAACCTGACTGTCTATGAAGCTTTGGACACGGGCTTGCGCTTTTGCTCTGGTACCACCGTTCTCGTTTCTATCCCCCGACATAAAGATTACCGCAAAAAAAATCACAGCAAATATGAACATCGCGACAAAAAGGTTCTGCGTCATGCGCTGGTGTTCTTTTTCCACACGTTGTCCTATTTCAACCTGGTACGAAATTTAACTTTCTCATGTCGACAAATACGCTTGATGGTACTTCTTCCGGAAACTGCCGCCGTCGACAGCCCGGGCATCCCCTCAGACCACTGTCCGGCCATGTAAAACTTATCCAGCCCCGGCAGCGTCTTGCATATACCTTTCATCATCGATCGAATCGTTTTTTTCGACGGCATCCAGGCTTGAAGACCGTGCCAGTTACCCGTGTAACGAGCTATTGTAACCGGAGTGGCGACATCGATTACTTCGCTTTTCTTTCTTATACCCGCAAATCGCGTATCCAAAGCCTCCAGAACCGCACGCGCGGTTCGCTCCTTTTCCTCTTCGTACGATTTTTTATCCCGATGCAACGTCTCCCATCTCTCATACTCGGTATCCATCATCACCTTAACCACGGTTTTGCCGTCAGGAGACATTGACTGGTCGAAATTATAGACCTCCACCTCCAGACGATCGCGCTCTTTTCCCGCGATCCAGACCGGCTCGTTTAAGAGCAGCGACAGCGCACAGGGCTGATCTCCCATGTCCATCTTCACCCCAAAGGACAGATGCAGGTTCATCTGCTGACTTTTGGGAAGCTCACCGTAGTAGTGGCGAAGCGAGTCGTCCAGGTATTTGCCCTCCAGAAGCTGATAGATCGTGCGATGCCCGTCGGCCGCCGATACGATTACGTCCGCCCGATGCTCCGATCCGTCCTTGAGCTGCACACCGACTGCGGTCCCATGCTCCACGATTATTCGCTCCACTTCGGAGTTGCACGACAGCCTGCCCCCGAGTTCCCTGAGACGAGCCCGCATTCCTGCGGTAAAGGCGAGAGATCCGCCCCGTACCCATCCCATGGTCTTGCGATGACAGGCGGCCAGAAAATTCAGATGGATAGCCGCGGGGATATCGGCAAACCCATACTGTACCACCGGGATGGCCTGCCGCAGGAAAGGATTGGTGAACCGCTCGGCCAACTGCTCAAGGGTCATACGAAACCAGCGCATCATCCCAGGCATCTTTGTGGCCGCGCGCATCATATCGATCGGTCCAAACAGCGGAAAGGCCAGCATGTCTATGTTGAGAAAAGAACGTGCTGCGTTACAGTACTGCTCGATCACCGCGGAGTCCTCGGGAGCAATCTCCTTGAGATGCTTTTCGTATCGATCGATATTGGTGTATACCGTCAGGCGATTGTTTTGTTGATCCTCGACCTGCACCAGTATGTCCCGATAGATCACATCCCCCGGATCAAATGCACCAAGCTCCTGCCACAGTTTGTATAGCGGGGAGGGTGAGGCTGTGCCTGCGACATGATGCATGCATCCGTCGATCACATATCCCTTGCGTCTCCAGCCGGTGCAAAGTCCCCCGGGTATGCTGTGCTTTTCGAAAACGGTTGTCTGGAATCCGTTAAGTGCCGCAAAGCAGCCGGCAGACAGCCCGGCTATTCCGGCTCCGATAATGATTATGGATTTTTCAGCCATGAAGCTCGCTCCTCCATCGTTTTTTTCGCAGTCTCACAATCGAAGGTATAATCCAGACACAACAGAGCCCGGCAATAAAGTGCATTGGTGCCGCAAGAAGCACATACTGAGCGGGATATAAGGCCTTGGCCGGAGGAGTAAAGGGCATAAATGATGCCGATGTGGTGGCGGCGGCAGCCAAAAGCCCGCCTATTACAAATAACACCGTGGCATACCGGGTCATTCGGGAAAGGACAAAATAAACCAGACCGCCGAAAAGTATCGCCACGACCGTTACGATGCTGATCGATACGGCGTTTATTGTCTGCGGCCCTTCGATTCCGGTGGCGGCGGTGTAGACAATATGGTACAGATTGTTGAGTACAACCGCTACGATAGATGCCAGAGCCGCTCCTATCATGTATTTACCCAGACCGGCCCGCTGCTCGGGTGTCTTGCGTTTTCTTTCTTCCATCCCTAATCATTCCTTTCTACCAGACATATTGCATCTCAAAACACAGGAGAAATTATATTTTGCACCAAATTTTAGCATTAAACAGGAAGTACTTTCGTCCGTTTTGTGATAAAAACAGACTGATCAGTTTTCATTTTAGTGCCTCGCAGGCCTTTTATCGAATGAAGCAAACCGTTGAAAACAGATGATGTTGCAAAATTCCTCCGCTCGAAGGCCAACCCGGAGAATGTGAACGGGACGGCATCTTCTGGCATCTCGGCACAGAACACGCCGGCAATATCGGTGCAAAATCTGCGCCCAATCGCAAAAAAGATCGAAAAAAATCATCAGACAGCACTCGAGCTGTGGGGAAACCGGTATTCATGAAGCAAAGATTCTCGTCGCCCTGGTGGATGAGCCGAAGGATGTTACCCTGCGTAGATGGAGCGAAGGGTCGGGCAAATCGACTCCTGGGGCGTTTGTGATCAGCTTTGTGGGAAGTTTTTTGACAAAACCCCACAGGCATGGGACAAAGCATTCGCATGGTGCGAACGGGATGATGAATTTGTGAAACGAGCCGGCTTTGTGCAGCTTGCGGTCATGACAAGAGATGCGGAGATGAGCTGTTTGTCCGTATTCTGCCGATCATAGAGCACCACCCTCCACCAATGCAAACTTCGTCAAATAAGCGGTAAACCGGCGCCTTCCGCCTTCCATCTTCCATCTTCCATCTTCCATCTTCCATCTTCCACCTTCCACCTTCCGTCTTCCGTCTTCCATCTTCTCTCAGTATTGCCCAAACTGCTCCTCTATCAAGTGTCGGTGCTCATCCATCCGGGCTTTTCTGCGAAATACGAATATCAGCGCCACACCGGCCAAAAAACCACCGATATGGGCAAAAAAAGCTACACCCCCTCCATCTTCCTGTCCAAATGTGGGGATAGCGCTTAACAATTGCAGCAAAAACCAGTATCCGAGCATCATAAAGGCAGGTACTCGTACCCTGGTTATCCAGAACCCTAAAAAAACCAGCATGTCAATCGGTGTTCTTGGATATAAAACTATATAAGCTCCCATCACGCCCCCGATCGCCCCCGATGCTCCCACCATGGGAACAACACTGTCGGGATTCATAGCCGCCTGAGCTCCGAAAGCGGCAAGACCGCACAGAAGGTAGAAAATTACAAATCGAATTCTACCCATCGAATCTTCGACGTTATCTCCAAAAACCGCCAGAAACCACATATTCATGATTATATGCAGCCATCCTCCGTGCAAAAACATCGATGATATCGGAGTAAACCAGTTTGCGGCCTGATCTATGATACAAGTAGTGGTTTGCGAAAGCCTTATACGTGTACCCGGATCCGCAGTACCCAGAAGCTCCCCCGGAATCGCCCCCCATTGACATACGCTGCGGGCAAGGGCGGGATCGGATCCAAGCCCCTGCACAAAAATCCATGCCGCCGCATTCAAAACAATTATTACGAAAGTAGCGATCGAGCGGTGCATGGTAGGATTTACGTCTCGAAGAGGAAACATAAGGCTAACTCCCTTAAAGGTTTTTCAATATTTTTCGCGCCTCCGCCTTAAGCTCGGCAGACTGATTATGAGTGTCCGGAAGCGTTAACAGTTTCTTAAAATAATCCCTCGCCTGATTTTTCTTTCCCATTGCCGAAAGGGTTTGTCCCATCTCGTAGAGGGCATATTGATTAGCAGAATCGATTTCAAGTGCAGTCGACAGCGCCTCTCTTGCATCCTCTAACGAGCCGTCGGGAAGTCCCCCCAGGAATGACCGGGCAAACGCCTTGAGAATGGGGTTTGCCGTTGCGACCTCCCTATAGTAAGCCCCCTTTATCACCCAGGCAGGCGCGTAGTTGGAATCCAGATCAATAGCCTTGTTTGCGTTATTTATGACCTCACGCGACAATCTCACCTTCTCCCGACCGCCTCTGAAAAGTGCCAGATTTCCCGCAGCCGCAGCCTTGAGAAAATAAGACTGTACAGAGTCGGGATAACGCACCTGAAGCGTCTCGGCCCAGGCGATTGCCCTCTGATAGTAATCTGCCGAGCGCTCCCCTTGCACATCTTCCCCCAAATCGTTAAGCGCTCTTGTCATCTTCATCAGGGCCTCATAGCTCTGAGGGCATTTCTCGTATGCGTCACTGTACTTTTGAAGAGCGGCTTTACTTTC
Source organism: uncultured Fibrobacterota bacterium (assembly GCA_964586285.1). GTDB lineage: Bacteria > Fibrobacterota > Chitinivibrionia > Chitinivibrionales > CAYFVL01 > CAZPHU01. Next base: position 17,721 of record CAZPHU010000068.1, read on the forward strand.
GAAGAGCCGGCCAAGCGAATCACCGGCCGACAACAATGTCTCACAATTCTGTCCGTAAGCATCTACACCGAGCAAGATTACAAAAGTAATCGCAACTAGAGACTTAATCGAATTCACAATTGGTTTATGCATAGTTTTATCCGCTTTACAATTCTAAAAACAAAGGGTGATTTTTCTTTGTGACGGCCCAAATAAGTCTAGCTCCTACTACTGTATTTCTGCGCTGCAAGATCAAGCTCCATCAGTTCATCGTTCGTGAGCGAAATTTTCATCGCCTCTACATTGTCCTCTACATGATAGGCTTTTGTAGCGCCGGGTATTGTAACAACCATATCTCCGTTAAACTGTAACAGCCACGCGAGTGCGACTTGAGCCGCCGTTGAGTTTTTCTTTTCGGCGATTCTTTTGAGAACTTCGATAACCGGCAAACTCTCCATAAGGCCCTCTTTACGAAAACGATGTTGAAATTTGCGGATCCCCGGTCGCTGCATTATCAGAAAAGGATCATCATGGAATTTGCCCGTAAGTAGTCCCTGCGCCAGAGGAGAGTATGCGATAATGGAAATTCCCAACTCTTTTGCTGTTTGAAGAACTCCGTTTGATTCGGCTTGCCGGTCAAGAAGGCTGTACTTTATCTGATTGGCAGCAAGTGGGATTCCGTGTACGGCTAAAGCATCGTGAGCCTTGCGCATCTTTTTCGCAGAGAAATTACTTACCCCGACATACCGGATCTTGCCCAATTCCACCAGTCGAGCCATCGCCTCCATCTGCTTGCCTATAGATGAAAATGATATCGGTTGGTGGATCTGGTAAAGATCTATAGGGTAACCGTCAAGAGCCTTCAACCGATCTTCTATAGATGAGCGTATATGTTTTGCCCTACGAAAAAGCGGCCACCATTTCGTAGCTATAAGCTGCTCTCCCGGCGCACGCCCAATATCCCTTAAAACCCTGGTCAGATTTCTCTCCGACTCACCCCATCCATACGCCTCGGCGGTGTCAAACCAGTTCACTCCGCCCTTCAGGTTTAGCTCCACTATCTCCCTTATCTTTTCGTACCCCAGTTCGGGCCACAGCTTTCCCATCCACCCCTTCGCGCCGCTAAACTGCCAACACCCAAGCCCAACCGGAGATACGAAAAGTTGTGTACGGCCTAATCTGCGTTTCTGAATTTGTTCATCGACTTTCAACTGCCTGCCACCTTTTATCTCGATCAACAATCACCTCTGTCCGTCTCGTTTGATGCCAAAATCCCCTGATTTCTATACACCAGGGCACGCCATATACCTGAACAGGATCGAAACGAAATCTATACGCAAAATTTATACCAACAGCCGTCAGGAGGCAGGGCCGTGCGTCCCCACAGGGGGCAGGAATCAGGAGGAAAGGCCAGGAGCTGGAAAAGACGGTTGGAAACCGGACGCCGGGCACAAACCACACAAATCATGCGATCTTCGTGCTCCCCGCGGGCCGGCCAACCGGGCACCTTACGAAAGGAGGGCAGATACAATCTCCTCTTCCGGCTGCTTCTCATCGATTGGGCGATCGATTGACTGCCAGCCGGAGGTTCCACCCAAAACAACCGTCAAATCGACCCATCGCTGCGCCTTGAGGATACTTGCGGCTATCATGGACCTTTTCCCACTACCGCAGAAGATATACACAGGCTGATCCCTGGGGATTGTCTCCATGTATCGGTTTATCTGAGTTATGTGCAGATGATGTGCCCCGGCGATTTTCCCCTCCGAAACAAGTTCCCCCGAGCCGCGCACATCAAGCGTCCAGACAGGCAGCTGCTTATCTACTATGTGGCTGAAGTGATGGACGGTTGTAGTTTTTATCGACTCGGTCTTCTGTCCGGCGGATTCCCACGAGGCTATACCTCCCGCAAGAAAACCGGCTATATTGTCGTATCCCATACGCCTGAGCTGATTGACTTCCAAACTACAATCGTTGCTGTCGCCAACCAGCAGAATCGGCAAATGAAACGGAACAAACCAGCCCGCGAAACTGGATAAACCATCACGCCAGATCGATATGGAATGGGGTATGTGAGAGGTGGCAAAAGAGTGAGGGTTTCGAGTATCAAGCACAAAAGCACCATCCGAGAGCTGCTCGAACTGATCCCAGGCAAGCGGCATGATCTCCGACTGCTCATCAAGCAGCGACGGCCCTTGCGTGTTAAGTTTTTCCATATGGGAGAAGTACGGCGGACGTTCGTGCATCACGGCGGCTCTCTTGACAAACTCCTCCCGGCTCTTCATCTGAAGCATGCCGTTGAGCTTGCGCTCCAGGCCGATCGTGGTAAGCGTACGGTCGGAGATAATGCTTCCACACACCGAGCCCGCACCGTGTGCGGGACACAAAATCACCTGATCACCCATAGGCAATATTTTTTGGTATAATGTATCGAAGAGAATGCCGGCATTTTCGGCAAGCTTTGCCTCACCCAAAAGATCCACCCTGCCGATGTCGCCTGCAAAAAGAGTATCCCCGCAGAAAAGAATCCAGGGGGTGTTGTTTTCGGTCCGAAGAAGATAGCTCATGTGACCGGGCGTATGTCCCGGCGTATGGATCGCCTCCAGCACATAGGAACCAAGCTCCCACTGCTGCCTGTCCTGCACCGCAAAACCGTATTGATACCCAAACTGATCGTCCGCATGCCATACCTGGGCTCCGGTTCGGGCCGCCAGCTCCACGGAACCGACCACATAATCTTCATTGCGATGCGTCTCCAGGATATCGGTTATTCGGTAACCGTTTCGGGAGGCGATCTGGAAATATATGTCGGCGTCGCGACGTGGGTCGATCACAATGGCTTGATCTTTTTCGCCGATTAAGTAGGAATAGTGCGCAAGTCCTTCGGATTCGATTCGTTCGAAAAGCATACTTCCCCTCCGCGGTTTGCTACAGATGTATGCCTAAAAGTACGCAAGATCCGTGCCCTTGCTGTCGACACACTTTGTACGGTCCCGCCGGGCGGACAATGCCCGTTGCGTTAAGCTTGACTCCTGAGAAACGCACCCCTTCCAAACCTTC
>CAZPHU010000069.1:0-13520 GCA_964586285.1 uncultured Fibrobacterota bacterium
CTTTTATATGAGTGCAGAGTGTTTCCAGAAAAGCAGAAGCTTTTTTATGCAGGTCTGACATATGACTCCCTTTCACCGTTACCCGTTCCGCTCACCCCAAGCCCGTCTTCGGAGTCGAAGGGGTAGCTTTCTTTTACCGCGAGCCAGACGCGTTGAGACGCCATGGCATGGCGTCTCAACGCGCCCCGACGATATCCCCCGTCCCCTCTCAAAAAAACCACATCTTCTCCATTGTATTCAAAAGTCTCTAATGGTAATCTGGTTGATCGTCTGTCGCATTCATAGCAACGTGCTATGCGAAGCGATCTGTTCGACAATTGTTTCCGGGCTTTGCGAGCAATCTATAATTATCAGATCATCGCTGATTTCCAGAGCTTTGAGCTGGCTTTGAAGCAGGTTTGGAGGGAAAAAGTGGTTGGGGCGTTGGTTGAGTCTTTTTTGGAGGATTTGCGCTTTGGCGCAAAGGCAGAAGAACTTAGCCTGACAATTCTTCGAGAGGATCGCTCGGTAATTTTTCTTAAGGGCGGAGCATGCTAAAACCAGCTCGTCTTTTCCGGCGCGCTCTGATATCAGAAAGCGGTTAATTTTTTCGAGCCAGGGCAGCCGATCTTCATCGGTCAGGGGAACGCCGGCGGCCATTTTGGTTTTATTCTCTATAGGATGAAAATCGTCGGCATCGACAAAGCGCCTGCCGAGCCGTTTGGCGAGCAAGGTACCGATTGTTGTTTTTCCTGAGCCCGCCACCCCCATAATCACCACTATCACAACTAAGCCCTCAACCCTCTGTCTTCCGCCCTCCGTCTTCTACCTTCTATCTTCCGTCTTCTATCTTCCGCCTTCTACCTTCCCCCCTCGGCCTTCCGGTCTGGTGCGTCTGGCCAGAATCGGCCAATTGGGTATGTAATAATCGAACATGCTCAGGAAAGTGAAAATGGCTACCACCAGTATTATCCAAAAACCCGGGTGAGCCCCCCAGAGAGTATCGGGGATGAACGCTACACCGTACGCCTGAAGCAGCACTATGAGCAGAACCAGCGCGGAGGCAATCGCCTGTAAAACCGCTTTTATTTTACCCGATATCTTGGCCGCCATAACCGTTCCGTCGATTGCGCTCATTACCCGCAGAAACATCATCAGGCCGTCGCGATAAAGAAAAACCAGAAAGACCCAGATTGGTATGATCCCGGCGCTCATATAGGTAAGAAAGATTGTCTGACGCGAGAGGCTGTCACATACAGGATCGAATATCTTGCCGAATTCAGTCACAGTGCCCTGAGCCCGGGCAACCCTTCCGTCAAGTGTATCACTAAGTTCCATCAAAGCCATTATCACCGCCGACACCCACAGCCAGGGAATGCTTAGGTCATGACTGTACGCGTACAGAAAGAAACCGGCGAAAAGGGGTGCCAGTATCAGACGTGATCCCGTCAGAAGAATAGGAATATTCATGCTTTCTCTTTCTTCGAATGAAAATTGCCGTCCAGGTGACTAAAATACATGTCGTTCATGCAATCTTCAGAATTTTTCGTTTCATACAGCAAAAAAAACATTTTATTATACGAGCCGCGGTGTAAACCATCTGTATGCGCCTGCATACAAAGCAAATACAAGACCGTCCGAGCTTGTTTTTAGCTGGGGAGTGCTGTATAATGGCTGTTAAGGGTTTATTTTATTGGTGGCAGCCAAATCAAACCACCATACAAGGGAACTGTCTGCGGGGATAATCGCTTGGATCTATTTAAAAAAATCATCAAAAGTCTTCTCATCGGATCGCTTGCCGGAACCGCGATTGCTGCCGTCACCCACAGCTTCGTGCCCGATCTTATCGATCGGCTGGAGTTTCAAAGCTATTACATGCGGTATTACCTCAAGTATAAGGACCTGAGTGATCAACAGAGCCATCATTCGGATGAATCCGGGATATGCATAATCGATATCGACGACCGCTCTCAACATAAACTGGGCAATTACTGGAACTGGAACCGCTCGTATCATGCGAAACTGATCCGTTCTCTGTCGGGCCATTATCCGGCAGCGATTGTCTTCGATATAAATTTCTACGATCCCGAGGACAATCATCATGTTCAGCGGTTTGAAACTCTTCTTGAGCGCTCCAAACTCCTGGATCCAAATATCAATCTGTCCGATCGGCTGCGGCGTATAATCATATCTTCCATAGACTATGACGAGCAGCTTATCGAGGCGACCGCCGAGGCCCGAAATGTTTACCACGGGGTCAGGATGTCCGAGAAAAGAGACTATCCCGATTATGCCCTGTCACAGATGGCCGATCGTAAAACCATGGCATGGCACGACTCTCTTAATCCCGCCTCCACGATCAGAATGGATGGTAAAAAACGGGACGGGATCATCAACACAAAAGAGTATATCGATGGAATATTTCCGGCTCTGGCTAAGGCGTCCAGGGATATCGGCCATCTGAATATCACCCCCAACTCAGACGGAATCATTCGTGAAATTCCGCTGTTGTACGGGTTTGGAAACTATGAACCGGTGATGCTTCCCATCGGTTTGCGGACCATCGCTTCTCTTTTTGCCACGCCCGGCGAGGAGATCGTTTTCGAGCCGGGAAAATACCTGGATATTGGAAGCCCCTTGAAAATTTTCAAGGACAGGGATAATGAGATAAGCATCTCCTATCCACACGTGTCACCTTCGCAGATAAAAGCAATTATCGAAGCTGGGGAGAGTATTCTGGCGCTCCAACCGGGACAGGCACTAACGGTAACAAGCTTTGCGTCGGTCAAAAGAAACGAGCGGGGCGAGCCCATACTTTCTCTTCATGCCGGGGATCTTCCCGCGCCTGTGCTGGATGCATTTCAAAAGGCAAATTTCACCACACTCTACGAACTTGAGGTTGGCGGGAAGGTTGATTTAGCCCCCCAAATCATGGTCATGAGAGATTCGGATATAGACTGGGTTCTTTCGGCGCCTTACGGGTATGAGGAGTGGTGGCTTACCCGACAGGACCTTCGGACAATCCAAAGAATCGGAACCCATGAGCTTGCTGCGGTCAAAAAAGGAGAGCAAAAGCTCATCTATCAGACTTTCGTGGTTCGCAATGAGGGGGGCCGGTTGCTTTCGAGCATACCGGTACTCAGGGGCAAGACACTGCGCCGGCTGTGCCAAACGCCCTGGTCGAAGATAACGGAGATGACGCCTGGAACCCGAATGGATTTTGGAGACAGGGTCCGGATACCGCTTACTCCAAAAAACAATCATATCGTCACGTATTTCGGGCCCAAGGGCAAGCCGTTTAAATACTACTCGTATGTGGACATAATGAACGACCGGGTTCAGGGAAATCTGGAGGGGAAAATATATCTTATCGGCTCAACCGTTCCCAACATGTTCGATATAGTGTCGGTGCCGCTGTACAACATCTACCCCGGGGTGGAGGTTCATGCATCCATGATGCACTCCTTTTTGACCAATCAGTTTATCAGAAGATTAAGCGGGTGGCAGAATTTTCTTATCCTGTTGGTGGTAGGGATTGTAATAGGCGTGATTGCATTCATGCTCAGGCCGCTTTTTGGGACGATACTTACCGTGGTTTCGATATTTGGCTACTTTCTTTTGGCCATGAGTGTTTTCGGGGATAATCTCTGGATCGAGATGGCGCGTCCCAGTTTGACCATACTCCTTACCTATACGGCGGTGATGGCTTATCGGTATATGACCGAAGAAAAGGATCGCAAGTTTCTTCAGACCACATTTAAACAGTACCTCTCCCCCGAGCTTATCGATATCATGTATCAGAAGAAACAGATACCCAAGCTTGGCGGTGAGGAGGGCGTTCGGACCGCATATTTCACCGACATTCAGGGGTTTTCCACCTTCTCCGAAAAGCTTGGTTCTCCAACCCGTCTGGTTGAGCTGCTCAATGAGTATCTGACCGAGATGACCGATACGCTTCTGGCCCATTACGGAACGCTTGATAAGTATGAGGGTGATGCGATCATCGCCTTTTTCGGGGCGCCGATGCCCATGGAGGACCATGCGGTGCAGGCGTGCAACACGGCGCTTGGGATGCAGCGAAAGCTCGGAGATCTTCGTGCGAAATGGGCCTCTGAGGGCGGTAAGTGGCCCGAAATTGTTCATGATATGCGCATGCGTATTGGAATAAACACCGGAGCGATCACGACTGGAAACATGGGTTCGGCGGTTCGCATGAATTACACGATGATGGGGGATGCGGTAAATCTGGCCGCCCGTCTGGAGAGCGCCGCCAAACAATATGGTGTCTATACAATGATTAGCGGCGATACATATGAGCTGGTAAAAGACTATTTTGAAGCGCGTCTGTTGGATAAAATAATCGTTTTCGGCAAATCCGAACCGGTTTTGGTATACGAATTGATTGCGGAAAAAGGAGGTCTCGATACGCGGCTCGAAAAAATGATTGCTGTCTATCGAGAGGGCCTTGACTATTTTTATGCACGTGAGTGGGAAAAGGCTGTCGAGAAGTTGCAGATGAGTGAGCAGCTTGAGACTCACCGCGAGGTGGCACCCGGCGGTATGAGTCCGAGCAAAAAAATCATTCAGTATTGCCAAACTTTTATGAGCCAGCCGCCCCCACACGATTGGGATGGTGTAATTCGACTAACATCAAAATAAAGGAGCTGAGCTATGATAGGTAAGATTATCACCCTTCCGTTCTCAATTTTAAAATTGGCACTGACTCTCATCTACCGCCTCGTATCAACAATTCTTTCGCTTGTATTCGGGACACTTGGGTTTGTTCTAAGCCGGGTGTTCGGAACCGTTTTCGGTGCGGTTGTCGGATTGTTGCTCGGAAAGAAACATGTAGGAGTCAAACTTTTTACCGGAAAAAAACACAAGAAGTTGACCAAAGCCTGATATCTGCGAGCAGTTCGATAACCGGTTTGCTTCCTCACAGATCCGGCCCGAACAAAAACAATCATAGTATGTTTTGCCTGCCTGGCCCCTTATACCGGAAGCAGGCTGAGCATACCATGATTGATATTCGCTGTAAGGTGAAGCTGCATCGACTCGTCCGATTCGAATCAATGCGCCGGGGTAAGATGTGATTTTGCCTCTTTTCCAAATCTTCTCCCGCCCGATATTTTTCAGCAAATTCTTGCTTTCCCCATTGTTTTATCGTTCATTTTTCCTCTAAATCTATTATATTAAAATTAGCGGCGGGGCGTCTTCTTTTTTTTCCAAGTCAGTTAAACATCAGAGTACCGGAAATTCTAAACAGTTTTACACCGGTAAAGGAAATGGTATATGCATACCCACCAATTTAAGCGTTTACAGCTGCTTATTCTGTTGTTCAGTGCAAGTCTGTTCGCCCAGTACTATCCCGATACAATATGGGTACCTGTTACTTTCTACGATTTTCACGCCGATTTCTCCAATCCGGAGTTCAACGTAGACAGGGGCAGCGGTCTTCAGAGGGGCATGGTAGCGGATACCCTGGACGAAGAAGGAAAACCGGTGCTTGGAGATAAACCCTTTTTCAGCCATTACATCCATAAATGGTATCGTCCCTGGCAGCCCGGGGACAGCTCCGCACCACTATATGACGATGGTGAATTCGAAGAGATCGTTAAACTCGATCATGATACGGCATTTAAAAACATCGTAATACACGATTCCCTTCCGTTTCGACACATCGATGAAGGGATGTATACTTACGAAAACAACAATTTCTTCATGCTGGACAGTTTAGGATTTGGTGAGGAGCCGGATGAGTCGGGCCACAATTTTTCTTTCACCATGGAAATGCACACCACATTCACCTATAAACCCGGTCAGACATTCTTGTTTCGGGGCGATGATGATGTATGGGCGTTTGTTGACGGCAAGAAAGTTATGGATATCGGAGGCGTACACAATGCGCTTACGGATTCTTTCAGTGTTGATTCTCTTGGGCTAGTGCCTTACCAGGAATACTCGTTTGATTTTTTCTATGCGGAGCGCCGCCAGTGGCACAGTACAATAAAAATTACCACCAACATGATAGGCCCCCCCGCCAGGGTTCGTCTGTACCCGACCGAAACGCCTCAAAACAACGAATATCCTCCTTTTGTTGAACTGTCTGCCGGAGAAACCCTGCCGCTTTTTTCTCACGTGTTTGACAGCGGAGGCAACTGGCGTCCCGAATACGGTTCCGAGGTGGTCTGGGAACTAACCGGTCAAAACGGAAACCAGCAGCTGCCCAATTCAATCGGAAACGAAAACAGTTTTACTCCCACTGAAGCCGGCGATGACGTTACCATCCGGGCAATATACAGACATCCGGATGTTCCCGACATCTATTCCACAGCGGAAATTGTAGTCAGAATCCTTCCGGGCAAAGAGCATCATATAGACATACTTCCAGATTCCACGGTTGAAGACTTGCGAAATGATGCCGATTTCCATGAAATAGTATTACCGGTAGATGAAAACTTCGATACTGTCTGGGCGGTTATAAGAGATAAGTACGGAAACTATATCCGTCACACGGACAACGTAACCTGGACCAGTGAAAACACCGATGTGATAGTTGTCGACAAGAGTGGCTTCCGGGGAATCTTAGAACAACACAGGGGCGGCCAAACCTATATCCATGCCCATCAGGGCGGCCTGCTTCCGGACAGTGTGTTCGTGCGTGCACTCTCGCCACTTAACCAGTTGGCACGTGCATTCACACGCGATACAGACGGGGACGGATACCTGGATCTGGTGGAACTTCACTTCGACAGCGCGGTTACCGTGCCGCAGGATATCGATCCTTCGAGCTTTATTTTCAAGCATGCGGGAACCGTCTTGGAAGTGGAGAGAATCGTGGATGGGGATGTTCGCGATTCGATCATATACGCCTATCTGAGCGGTACAACGGGCGGAAGGTTACAGACCGGATGGACTCTTGATGCCGACGGGTCTCTGCCCGGCTGTGAGCCCTGGCAGAAGTTCCCGGTCAGAGACGGTGCTGGGCCGGTGATAGAAAAAGCCGTCCTGATCCCGGCATTCGGAGAGTCTCCCGACAGTATTCGTGTCAGGCTCAGTGAGCCGGTGAAGTGTGAAGATCTGACATTTGCCAAGCCCGAGGAGATTTTCGACTATTTCAGCGACAGTCTGGGACAGAGTTACATACCGCTTCAGGATGCCGATCTGAAGTACAGCTGTGGTGTTACCGGTGTGGTGTCGGAGATGGTGATCGCGCTTAATTCAATGTATAATCCGCTGGTTTATAGAGACAGTCTGCGCCTAAACGGCCCTGTGCACGACGCCAATGACAACAGGCCCCATCCGGAGAGTCGCAAGGTCCCAATAGGCTCTTCGGGTAAAAACCAGATGCAGATCTCTTTTGGAAGGGTAGATAAAATCCCCAAAAATGCTTTGGATTTTTACCGCAGGACTGTAGGCGGGGGCGGCGAGGGCATTCTGGTGGGTATACAAACCATAAAGCCACTGCTTGAAATAGACGGCTCATATGGAGAAGGAATTGTTTTTGACGCGGTGGGCAATCTTGTTCGTAAAGGATTAGAGATTAAGTCGACACAGTCTATCAAAGATTATGGTCTTTTCTGGGATGGTCTGAATAACAACGGCAGAAAAGTCGGGGGTGGAGGGTATCTGCTGGTAATTAAGGGTAAGGATGTTGACGGACAACCGATGGAAGCGAAGATGAAAATTGCCTATCCACGCTAACTTTATGACAAGTACCTTATCGGGCAGTTTTCCGGGAGAATTTAAAAACATGTTCATTCACATACGTATTGCATTTATCTCGATGGTTCTTTTATCGCTTGCCGTTTATGCCGATTTCGACCGCAGGATCCCCGTCGAAGCTTGTGGGCTGACATCAGATACATCCATATGCTACTACGACGGTAACCGAACGGTAACGGTGGGCAGGGATGTTAACACCCTTCGGAATTTGTTTCGAATCTGCCTGAGCATAGATACCCTGGAGGGAGTAATAAAACCATTGCGGGTTGTGCTTGCGGTGGATGGAACCAGCAGTATGTGCAGGGATGGGGCGAAATTTCACAATGACATTTATGACATGCGTATAGAGGCCGCCAATTTGTTTATCGATTCACTTGCGCAAAGAAGCCGCGAATCGGAGGTCGGTTTAGTAGCATTCTTTGAGCGCTTGCCTTACAACAGAGTGTTTTCCGCCGTTGAGCTTACCGACCGGTCGAACATAAACGATCTTAAACAACATGTTGAAACCGCTTCCTGCGAGGCGATCGGCTGGGGCAGAAGAAAAACACGTGAGGCCGGCGGAATACTTGCAACCTACATCGGAAATGCTCTGGTGGGTGCTTTAGAGCTTGTGGATGAGGATTACGACAGAATAGCCGAGACTCACACCAGGCATATTATTATTCTCACCGACGGGCAATGGGATGATGACGAAACGCCTCGGACGATCCTTAATCAATATCAGAGAGCAAATCCCGGACGGGAGTTGCCGACAATCCACGGAGTATTTCTTTCCGACAGTGCCTGGCACGTTAATCATGGGGAAGTTGCTTTTCCGGAAGGAGAAGAGCTGGAGTATGTGGTAAACGAAACCGGAGGGATCTTTATCAGCAACGCTCAGCCCGTCAACATAGTGGAAAGACTTCTCGGCCTGCTTGAGCAAATAACCCAACATCAGATGCAAACACTTCAGAGCTTTTCCATCACAGACCTGGCTACGGGTCAATCCCACAGCGCCGATGTTTCACGGCTGACCGATGGTGAAAACGACTGGTTGGCTCAGGCGAGCAATTTCGATCTGAAAATCGGAGAAAACAAGTTTCTGCTTTCCAAAACGGTTGGGGGTGAAGAGATAAACGACACTCTTGTCGTAAACAGAAAAGACGGCACCCATACAAATCCGGGCAACGGTTTTACTATCAGCTGCGCCCCCGATACTCTGCACATGGAGATTTCATCCAGTCCCGATAGACTGTACGCCGGATCATTTTCGTCCGCGGAAATGGAAGTATCGCAGGAAGATTTACCTCTTTTTCAACCGGCCAATACCGTTGTGCGGGTCTGTCGACCATATTCGACCCAGGACGGTGCATCGGTGGTGATGCATTTTGACGGGACACTGTCCTACGATGTGGGCCGGGGTAACGTTATGGGAAATCCCGATTACACCGATGAGGACGCACTGTTTGGCCGGAGTATTTCCGGCGGCCGGATAGAAGCATCTGTCGGTGCCCTGCAGGGTGAGGCAGTTTTGGCTGCATGGATTAAGCCGGACGATGAAACCGCGGATGCAGTGATATTCAGCAGCGAGAATTTCACCTTCGGGATGCGAGACGGCCACCTCTATTTCATCGACGGTACCGATACACTCGGCGATGCCGATACATTGAAAAGCCGGGGTTATGTGGACAGGGATGTGTGGCAGCATGTTGCCGTTGTAAGGAGAGTGCAAAGTGTTTGGCTTTATATAAACGGCCTTACGGCAAGTGAAGCTGTTTCGTATACGGCGCCGCTTGGAAGCGATCCGGATCGGCCGCTGATAATCGGTCCGGTGGATGGTTATACGCTGGATGAAGTCTCTTTGAGTGAAAGGGTAATAACAGAGACGGTAAACGGCGTATCGATGCTTCGGATTCCGACCGTTAGCGGGGTTGGTTGGTCGGAAAGCGACTCAACCACCACCGGCTCAGTAATGAATATTTCAGAGTTGGAATGGCAAGACGGGATTAGCCGATTCTCCTACACGGTTTCCGAACCCCGGACCGGTATCATACAGGCGATCGGCAACCTCAAAAATGGAGCAGCATGGTCGAAAATGGGTGAGCCGGTTGAATTCCTGTTCGCCGGCGTTTATGCCGAGGCCGATTTTTTCGATATGTCCGGCGACGGGTACCTCGACAGAATAGTAGTCAGTTTAAGTCAAACCGATCATGATCTCTATTCCGAACTGCCCGACGTATCCGATCTTGTGGAGAACATACGTATCGAGACGCTCGAAAACCAAATCATCCATCTTAACCCGCTGAGCATCGACAGAATCGACGATTCGAGTTTTCTGATTAGTCTGGATGAGCACACGACCGGACCATATGAAACCGGATGGAAAAGTGCACGGATTACATTCAGTAAGACACCTCTTACTATCGACAGCTTACCTGTTGTAGTCGATCGAATAAACGACAGGGCGGGTGCAGTGGTCCAGAAAGCAATTTATATCGACAACCCTAGGGGCCGCGATACTCTGATCGCCCACTTAAGCGAACCGGTCTCCTGCCTACACACGACACGTGAGAAACCAGGCGAGGTTTTTTACTACTACAAATCAGACGGGCGCGATACAAGAATTCTAAACAGAGCGCTATTTGCCCAGTCGTGCACAGAGGAGTTTACCTCGGTTTACAGGATTGTGCTGGATGAAGATACCGATATATATCCATACAGCGACAGCCTTCAGCTGGTTGCTTTTGCCTCGGATCACTGGAGTAATTTGCCTCCTCCGCCCGAGCGTGCTCTTAAGAAGCGAATCGAGTCAAGTGGACAAAACGCGGTCGTGATATCCGTGAGTCCAAATCCATTTGATCCCACTGAACCGAATATCGATCTTTTGCCCCAAAATATCAAAGACGCCTACGCGGGTGTAATAAGAGGGCTTAATGTCGGGACTCTGATATCTATTTCCACCGATAAGCCTCTGCAGAAACAGGGTGAAAATTACGGTTGGGCAACGGTGATCGATGCGGTGGGAAATCGGGTCAAAGGTGCCCTGCCCGTTCAGAGGGCGAATGAAGAAAATGAACGATTGTATGGTGTGGTATGGGACGGTACCAATGAAAACGGACGAATTGTTGGTCCGAATGCCTATCTTTTGGTAATCAGAGTGAAGGATATCGAGGGCAAAGATATTTTAGACCGAACAAAGGTCGGTGTAGCCAGGTAGAATCAATCTAAGAACATACATTACCGATGGAAAGAAATTAAGCCCGACATAGCATTGCATCTTTTGTTATTTTTCATTATATCAAAGTTAGATAATTTCGGCAGCATTTGGATCAAAAAGAGCTATCTTATAAATGGGGGGCTGATTGAAGGTGTCCTGCTCAAGGCGTTTTTAGCGCTTTGATTATGACATCCATTCTAAGCCGCGGGAAAAAAGTGATTCAGGGGCGTTTTAAGAATGCGGCCCCAGTAAATACAAGAGAGGTTCCAATGAATAAATCGAGAAATACTTTCACATGCACAGTAGTATTTCTTTTTTACCTGGTTACAGCACACGTTACTCCGCTTTATTCGGACGGGCTTCCCGGCGAATATATCGTAACTCAGCGGTGGCGTGACTTATTTGCGGGTGTTTCACCCCTGAGTAATCCGGCATTCCTCACCGAAGCCAACTACATTACTTTCCGCGGTGCTTTCTCACCTACCATGCAAAACGAATTCAAGCTCTGGGAACTTGGCGTAACCGTGCCGATCGGTATGTACCAATCCGCGGGATTCACCTGGGTCGGGGAAGATGACGGCACGGTCAATGAGGCGGAAGTTATCGAGGGCAGGCTTGTTCCCGGAGAAGAGACCTACGAATCTCAGAACAATTTCTTCATGCTTTCATATGCGATCAATCCCTGGAAGCGACTGAGCGTTGGAGGAAGTTTCACGGTAGCGCATCAGAGCACTTTCGGTGATCCCCGGGTCGGCTACGGTCTGGATTTGGGAGCAAGTTACCGAGTTTTTCGACATCCGATCCTTGGAGATCATGTGGCCGGGCTTCTATTTCAGAATGCAGTATCGCCCAGAATCAACATAAACGATCCCGGTGGGTATTCGGTGAACATGAAAATGTCGTGGTTGATGAAATTCTGGGAAGGGCGTATAGAGACCGGCTTTGATGTTGATCTGAAGGATTTTCTGGCCAAGAGTGAAGACTTCTTAGAGCAGGCCGGTGACGGAAATTACGAAGAGGGAGCAAGAAGGTATGTAGAGGGTGTAAAGCAGATTGAATCCGATTTCAATTACAGACTTGGCCTCTGGGCTTTAAGGGTACTTAACGCATACTTCCAGATAGGTACCGGATATTGGGGGCTTGTAGGTGGAATAAATGTGCCCTCTGTCAACAACGGACGTGATTTCGCTGTTATGTATCAGTACATGTCAATGACTGACGACGAGCTGGCCAGCTCCCACACGTTTTATGTACGGACCGAGCTTGGAAAGCATCGGGAAGAGCTTTACGCCCGAAAGATGGCCCGCATGGCCAGCATCATGCCAAACGAGCTGTACAACAAGGCGCTGCGTTTGTATACGGCCGGCAAATACTGGGATGCTTTTTTCGTGTTCGGGCAGATTGTCTCCAAATTCCCCGACTTCTTTAAAAACGACTGGGTGCAGTACTACAGGGGAAGTTGTATGGAAGAGCTGGATATGCGTGAAGAAGCTCTTAAGCATTATTCGACGATGAAAGAGAAGTATTCGCGCAGCAATGTTGTACCTCTGACCGATCTGGGTATAATGAGAATTCAATACCGCAACGACAACAATGTTTCGGTAGAGCAGCAGTTTAAGCTTCTCGATAAAGACAACGTATCCGATTCGCTAAAGTACCATGCGTTTTATCTCATGGGTGAAACCCGGATGAAAATGGAAAACTACAGAGAGGCGATTCAGCTGTTCTCGCTCATTCCCGAAAGCCATCCCGAATACATCTTCGCACAACACAGCATGGCGGTCTGTTACGTTTTTGAGATGAATCTCGATCAGGCCATGGCAAGCCTCGAAAACTGTCTGCAGTCGATGCTTGTTACCAGGGCTCAGGAAGAAGTATACGCTCGCTCCTGTGTGCTTCTGGGCTATCTTTTCTATGAGGAAAATTCCTTATCCAAGGCGGTAACCGCCTTGAGAATGGTTCCTCAGGACAGCTACTATTATGAAGACGCCTTGTTGGGACTTGGATGGTGTGCGCTAAAGGCACGTCAGTGGGTAGACTGTATTCAGGCGGGTGAAAACCTTATGAAAATATCAGACAAACCGGAGCTACAGGCCGAAGCGTCTCTGCTGAAAGCCTACGGATTGCTGATGCAGAAAAACTACGACCAGTCGGATATGCTGCTTGGAAACACAATAAAGATGCTTGACGATATCAAGAGCCCTTCCCTGACCGAGCTGGCGGACAAGCGCGAGCAGTATCGGGAAGTCAGACAAGAGTACAGTTCACTTGCCGAGGATGCGACCCGGATGTCTCTGGTCGATCCTTCCTCCACGGCTATGCAGATAATTGACAGCCTTCACACAAACCAGAAAAACAGACTCGAGGACATAAATGACTATCTATCATTCAGCGACCAGTTTGTCCGCAGGCGGTTTTTCGCCCGGAACATAGACAAGATCAAAGAGGATGTAGAGTATGCCTACGCGGTAATCCAGAAAATCAAAAACCGTCAACCCGACGTCGAGGCAAATCAGAAAATGATGAAAGAGAAAGAAAATATCGACGAGGAGATGGAGAAACTCGAGGAAGAGATGAAGCAACTCGAGGAGCAGGAGTAGAAGACGGAAGACGGAAGACG
>CAZPHU010000069.1:13620-20616 GCA_964586285.1 uncultured Fibrobacterota bacterium
CGGAAGACGAATATAGGGTCGGTTGGTTGTTAATCGTGTGCGAGATGGTGGTGAAAAAGGCCGGGGCTTTGCTTCGGCCTTTTTTTGTGAGCAATCAAGAGATCATCCTTGAATTCTGCCGGAAACCATGATAAGATTTTGCTGTTAAACAATTAAACACGTTTCCGTCAGAAGCTCACTTCCCCGGCCGAAATGATGAAAAAAAAGATTATAGTACACCTCTTTATAGCCCACGCGACACTTGTTTTCGCAATTTCCATGCTGCTTACAGTCACTAAATGGTTCCCTTACGGATCTCTAACTATCGGGTTACGTGAATGGCTGTACAAGGTTTTTTGAGCGTACTTGCCGTTTTTTGGCTTACGGCGGTCTATGTCGGCTGCGGTGAATCCATCCTTTTACTGCTTCGCATGACCGATCAATACAAGGGCTCAATCAGGGGCCTTGTCTCCTTTGCTCTCGGATTTGGAGTTGTAGGAAATGCCGTTATGCTGCTGGGTTTTTTCGGCATCCTCACTCCCCTTTCGGTGATTCTTATACCATCCCTGTTGTCGATCCCATCATTAATCGTGCTCAGAAGGCTAAATTTGACGGCAATCGTACGGCAAGTTTTGTCCAGCCTCTCATCTTACAAAAGAGCATGCCCTCTTTTTTTCTACCTTTTGATATTGCTTGTGGTCGGTTACTGGGCACGCTCCCTTTTGCCTCCCACAGGCTTTGACGGGCTTATGTATCACCTCTCGACCGTGAAGCTCTACTTGAGAGAAGGCGGGTTTTGGGACATCTACTTCAATCCCCAAACTGACTTTCCAATGCTTACCGAAATGCACTTCATGATTGGCCTGGCTCTCAAAAACGATATTGTCGCCAAAGGGATCGCATTCATTCAGCTTGTTGCCGCGACTATTCTTGTGCTCAAACTCACCTCGGAAATCATCGAAAATAAAAAGGCTCTCATCCTTTCCATACTCATTTTCATGACACTTTCGGTTATAATCGCAAATGGATCAAATTGCGACGTTGATATCGGACAGGCATTATGGACCGTATTGGCCGCCCGGCTGCTGTACGACTATCTCAGAGACTCCAACCTCAAAAAACTTCTTGTTCTAAGTGTAATTGCCGGTCTGGCTGTTGGCTCTAAAATCTTTGGGGTTTTTGTTGTTCCACTCCTATCGATTCTTTTTATCGTTTACCGAAAGCGTGATGTTTTTTCCTCGCGGACGATGGCCGAACTCTCAATCCTGATTATCATACCATGTTTGATCGGGGCGCCCTGGTACCTTAAAAGCTTAGCCTATAATGGGACTCTTTTTTTGGGAAAGACAGGCGAAGTACACTCGGCTTATATTTCATTCTGGCCGGCCTTTTTCTCCGGCCTCACCGATATGGCAAAAAGAGTTATCTCCGCCCCGTGGATGTATACACTGTTTCCATCCGAGCACGAAGGAGATGCATTCGGCCCGATTTTTATCATAGTGCTTCCATGGCTGTTGTTTATAAAAGGAAAACCCGAGCGAGTTAAATTCTACCTCCTCGCATCAGTACTGTACCTCTTACAGAAGATTGCAATGGACAGTTTCGTCCTGGAAAGAGGCAGCAGTATACGATATACAATCTCGACGCTGGTTTTTCTCGTACCCCCAACCGTATGGACTCTGTTCAGATTGAAAAAACTTATGCCCGCGCAGTTTAGAATCATCTACACTCTGGTGCTGATAATTATCACCACCAACGGCCTTGTCTTTTTTAAAAGATACAATCGCGAATGGATCGCCCATGCCCTTCAAAGAAACAGAAGCGAATACCTGCACTCGGTACTTCCCGAATACGCGGTAATAGAAAAGATAAACAGCCTGCCCGATGATAGTGTAGTGATGCCGGTGTATAACTTCTCCGAATATCTCATAGATATCCCGTACATAAACTCTTATCGCAGCTACGATTCGACAAAGGACATGTTAAGAGATCTCAAAGAAAAGAATATCGGATATATCTTCGGCAACAACACGCTGGATACCGCCGAAAACAAAAATCCCTTTCCGCAAATATCCAATAAGGAACTGATTTTTGAAGCGAATGGATTTACTCTCTTCAGACTCGACCACTAAACTGCCCCCTAAGGCCTTTACCTTCAAACGCTTCACGGCTTTCCTGCACCGGCAAGAGTATGAATTTGTAACTGTGTTTGGTTGGTTTGTTCTGTTCCTTCTGGTTTTTTACAGCGGCCATTTCTATTCATCCGATACAGTCACGAAAGTCAATTCCGCGACAAACCTTCTTTGCTCAGGAAGTTTTGCCATAGATATGGGATCCGGAGCATGGGGAGTGACCGGAGCAAACGGAGGAGTTTACCCCCATTTCAGTATCGGCTCCATTCTGATGATGATTCCCGCCGCGGCGATTCAGCTTCTGCTGTCAAAAATTGCTCCCATGCCCGCAGAGCTTTTGGGAGCTTTGGTTACCGGACAAAACCTGATAATCACCGCAGTCATCGGAACATTACTGTTTGTCATCTTCCGACACTACAGCCTCTCATTCAAAAAAAGTTTTCTCTGTGCGGCGGCCATAGTGGTAACCGGACAACTTCTCCCGTACAGCTCGGTGGGCTGGAGTGAACCGGCGGCACTGATGTGGAGCGTGGCGGCATTTACCATGCTTGCCGTAAATAAATGTGATACAAAGGGATGGATTCTCTGGGGAATCCTGGCGGGAGCTGCTTCGCTGATTCGAATCGAATACAGCATCTTCTTTGCCGTGTTCTGGATAATTTCGGTAGCGGAAAATAAGAGAGTGTCCGCCCGCCACATCGGCGCTTCGGCTCTATATGCTCTTCTGCAGTCGGGACATCTGTTTTTCAACATGTATCGATTCGGCACATCAGCGGATTTCGGCTATATCGGAAACGAAAGCAGACAACTCTCCGCTCTTGATGCCGCAGGCTCTCTGGCCGATAAGGCCCATACTTTTTTCTCCGATCCGGACACAATGCGCCATGCATACTGGTTTTTTCTATCTTTCGGCAAAGTTCACTGGTTCTGGGTTTCTCCCCTGCTGATTCTTGCTCCACTTGTACCGGTATTCAGAAGATATGTCCCCCAACATATCATGCGACTCTTCATCAGCGCGGCAATTGTAAGTCCCCTATATGTTTACTTTATCAATACCGCGAGTTGGTGCTGTACATCCTGGTGCTGGGGGTATCGATACTATACGGTCATTTTCCCCTTTCTTCTTTTACCGACGGCATTTTTCGTGTTCAAAAAGATGTGGCTGCGAATCTGTGCTTTGACTGCGGCGACGACCGGATTTTTCATTTCAGCCGTCGTATCGATGACAAATTACCATCTTGCTCTGGAAAACCTGATTTTGCGCTTCGGATACGATGATGTTATGTGGGGACGTACGGCCCGGTTTGGTCAAGCGCCCTTCTGGGAACACCTGAGACTCTTTTGCACTCAGATTGGTGCGACAGTCATTCTACCATGGTCAAACCGGGAGCTAAGCTGGTCCGTTCTGCGCGAAAAGGCTCTGGATATCTGGCCGGTCGGTTTGTCCGCGATGGGAGTGGCGCCCGCGATCGCTATGGGGGCATGGTGTGCCCTGATTATCCTGCTGACAGCTTATACCCGTTTTTTACTGTCGTTAAGCCGCCGACAATAAAAAAAATTTTCCAGAAATTTTTACTGCCCAAACGATGTCGAATTGTGCAAAATATGATAAGATTATCATAGCGTAGCCCATTTCTTACCCAAACAATTGAGTTCTTGCGGAGAAGTCATGCTTGTTAGTATCATTGTTCCAGTTTTCAACGAAGCCGCGACAGTCGAGCAAAGTATACGCGCGGTACATACGGCACCTCTTCCTGAAGGGGTGAAAGCCGAAATTATCGTGGTTGACGACGGATCAGGGGATGGAAGCGCCGGGCTTGTAGAGGATTTAGAGCTTGGCGGTGTGACTCTTATTCGTCACGAAAAAAATCGAGGCAAGGGTGCCGCAATAAGAAGCGCCCTCAAAGAGGTCAAAGGCGAGATTGTTATCATTCAGGATGCCGATCTGGAATACGATCCGGTTGAATATCCGAGTCTGCTCGAGCCTATTCTAAGCGGCAAAGCCGACGTGGTTTACGGATCCCGATTTATCACCGGAAACAGTCGGAGAGTGCATCTTTTTGGGCACTATATCGGAAACATAACCCTGACTTTCCTTAGTAACTGCTTCTCAAATTACAACCTCTCGGACATGGAGACCTGCTACAAGGTGTTCAGAACGGATGTCGTAAGGAGACTCGATTTGCGCGAAAACGGTTTTGGTATCGAGGCCGAACTGACCCAGAAATTTGCCAGACTCAAAGCGCGCGTCTATGAGGTGGGCATCTCCTATAACGGCAGGGGTTTCGAAGCGGGGAAAAAGATCAAACCTATACGCGACGGCTTAGTCACTCTCATGTGCATCCTGCGTTACGGACTGGGGATGGCTTAGAGGGCCGGGTTCGCATAGCAGTATATGCATCCGTGGGGACATGCCGGGGTGTAGGAGCCTATATCGCGACTCTCGAAGCAGCCGCAACCCTCGCGCGTGGGTTTAATGCGAAGCTGCTTATGCCTGCCGAAACGATCGGTTTGGCGCAAAACACTCTCATCCACACAGCAAGCCTTTTGTATTCCAGGTACGAGCGAAAGCACCTCCGGGTTACAGCAGTTGTACAAAACCACTCCCTGCCCAGAGGCCGCATCCTGCATCTCTTGTGCTGAGGCTCGCTTCTCTTCGTCGCTGAAAGGCCAAAACCTGACCGACCGTCTACTTAATTTCGAGTAGGTGGTGATAAAAGAAAAGTAACATCGCGTCACGCCGGCCGCCCTGACAACCGGCAGAATATCGAAAAAGGGTTTTATATTCATGACCTGCTTCCCCGAGGATGTTTCATATTTACACAGCGGGTCGTAACGCCAGCTTACACGCTCCGGCCCAACAAGCCGACACAGAAGCTCCAGGGTCTCAAGTCTTTGCTTTAACGGGGGCACGTCAGGCTCGAGTAAGGGCATGTTGTTTATGGTGAAATGAAATACCGCGTTATTCTCTTCGAAGAAGCTTTGGAACAGAGGGTGACTGATAAACGGCCGAAAATCCTTGGACCAGAAAAGATAACCCATCACATGTTCCCGCATGAGCGAAACTGTATACGAACGTCCGTACCCACCGTCATAGGTAATCCATCCCTGTTTCCAGGAGTCGAAAAACCGCCGGTAATGAAACCGTGGAAAATCATTGCGACGGGAAGCTGAAATGTATTGGAGTATAGGTTTCACGGTCTCTCTGTTACTCTGTTAATCGTGTCTCTATTCTCTCGATTTTATTCTTTAGACTCGACTTTATTCTTTAGATACGCGCAGGACAATTGCCCCGTCTACAAGTCCACGACGAAGGGTATCCAGGGCATCGTTGGCCTGATCCAGCGGGAAGGTGTGCACGGTCGTATGAACAGGAATTTTGGGTGCGATCTCCAGAAATTCGTCACCGTCGCGGCGGGTCAGATTGGCCACCGAGCAGATGCTTCTTTCTTCCCACAGCTCTTTATATGAAAAGGATGGAATATCGCTCATGTGGATACCTGCGCATACAACCCGGCCTCCCTTATCGACGCTGCGCAAAGCTTCAACCACAAGCGCTCCCAATGGAGCGAAGATGACGGCGGCATCGAGCTTGTCCGGCGGTCTTGATGTCGAATCCCCCGCCCAGAAAGCTCCAAGGGAGCGGGCAAAGGATTGTCCCCGGCTGTCTCCGGGGCGGGTGAAGGCATAAACGCGTCGTTTCTTGTAGAGGGCGACCTGTAAAAGGATGTGGGCCGCCGCACCGAAGCCGTAAAACCCGATTCGCTCGGCTTGCCCGGCCATTCGAAGTGCGCGGTAGCCGATAAGCCCCGCACAAAGAAGCGGAGCCGCCTGATCATCGGGATAGTCTTGGGGGAGAGCGAAACAGAACTGTTCGTCGGCAACTGTATACTCGGCGAACCCCCCGTCTCGGGTATAGCCGGTAAACACGGCGTTTTCGCACAGGTTTTCCCTGCCGGTGATGCAAAATCGACACACTCCGCAGGTCTTGCCAAGCCAGGGAACTCCGATGCGTTGTCCGCGGATGAATTTGGTGACCCGGGAGCCGATTTTTTCTATGGTGCCTACAATCTGATGTCCGGGAACCAGTGGCAGCACCGCATTGGGCAGTTCCCCGTCAACAATATGAAGATCGGTTCGGCACACCCCGCAGGTGTGGACCCTGACCAGTACCTGAGTGTCGCCGGGAGTCGGAACAGGCATGTCGGTCATTTCAAGAGGTGAACAAGGCTTTCTGAGAAGTTGTGCTTTCATGGTAAGATAGAGGGCGGTATCCGATCGAGTCGGATACCGCTGAAGAAATCAGATAATTTGTAAGGCAAAGCTGCAATTAGAAACTAAAATCAGATCCTCCGCCCTGCTCTTCTTCTTCCTCCATTTCCTCCTCTTCCTGCGGCTGCTCGTAAGAGGGTTCGCTGGAGGGGTTGGGATCGTAGCCTGGCGTAGGTTCATAGATCGGATCCGGCGAAGAGCCGCCGAAATTGAGGGTGACAGTTCCCTCAAGTACTGGAGGTCCCGAAATCAATCCCCCCCAGCCGGTCAGGCTGCTCAAGATATCAAACTGGAACAACCCTTTTTTTAGCCCGAGGCCTACAGTTGGTGTTACCGGTGAATAAATAGCCAAGCTGTCAAAGTCAGAAGTCGCATCTTCTTCGGCCACTTCAAATTCACTTGATCTCTTACCGTTCGTTATGTTGAGAAAAACGCCCGCACGACCGACAAGCTGGTCGAAAATCCAGAATCCCTCTACAGGCTTCTCAACTCCGGCAGCCAGGCGATGACTAACAAGTTTATCGGTATCAATTCTATCAGTATCTTCATTTTCGATTCCAGAGTAATCAAGTTTTAAAGTGTATTCTCCAGCAAGAAGAAGATTGTTAAGTAC
>CAZPHU010000070.1:0-7469 GCA_964586285.1 uncultured Fibrobacterota bacterium
AACGAGGCCGGTCTTTGGGTTTAAGGTCAGGGTTATGGGTTTGAAGAAAAAAGCTAAGAGTAATGAAAATACTCCAATAAGATTTATAATCACGGTAAATAATGCAGAGCTATGGTCAGTTGGACTTTTTTGTAGAGAGTTGTATAGATCAAGAAAAATCATTAAGATACCGCCAATTACAAAAACAATTCCAAGCGTTAAAAATGTATACCGCAAAGATTCTGAGTGTTTTATTACAACAGAACCGTGTGTTTCTTTGAAATAGCATTTTGTCATTAGCAGCCTTTCAGTATACAATAGCATCTATTTTTTCGAGTGCTCTACCGCGTCTCGGTAGAACGACTTCACCATTTCCGAACAAATCAACATATATCCGGGCATATGCTTTTTTCCGCACTTTGAGCTTAGATTTGTGAGGTACTGTACATACGATATCAATATTTTCACCCGTCGCTATTTCAACCGAATATTTAGGGCTAATTAATTTCTCGTCAACAAGAAGATTTTGGCATATTGTTTCTTCGCCATCATTGCCAATCACTTTCATTTCTTCTATTATGATCTTTGTGTCATGTCTGAAAAACGGACTAGTTACACGTATTCCACCGCGATTATGCAATCGGTCATGCCATACCTCACATTTGAAGGAATAAATGAGGCTGTTCAGGATATCAACCTTTTCAGTCAAAGTAGTTAAGCTGGAAAAATTCCACTCATGTTTATTACCCCATGGGGAGTACTTCATCCACTGTTCTATTTCATGATCATCGGTGAATATGTATGCAATCTCTCCTGCGGCATAAATTGTTGCCCCGCTGAGTAGAAGTACTGCGCCAGCTGTACTACCTACCCCGCTTGCAGATAAACCGGCTCCCCAAGACAGCAGAGTCGGTATAATAGCGGCACCAGTACTCGCAGCAGCCTGTATGGCACCAATGCAGGCAGCCTTTAAAACAAACGCAGAACCAATAGTAATAGTAGCGGCTCCGGTTAGCGAAGCTACTTGGGACAAAGCTGCATCATAATCACCTTCTGAAATTTCATCCTGTATGGATTTAGCCTCAAGGAATGTGTCAATAGAGTATGAAATAACATTAAAAGCTGCGATGGGAGTCTTACCAACTTTAGGCAAAGTCTCCAAAATAGCTGTTGTAAGACCTAAAAATGCGCCAAATATGGCCACTTTTTCCAACAACGAAAACTTACTATCATCTTTTATAGCTTGCTGAAATGCAACTATACAGTTTATGCTCTCCGCAGCAATAACTAAAGAATCAAGAGCTTTGGAGTCCGCCACCTTCCCCAGCTTCTCCCATGCCGGCTGTGCTTCGGATATTCTAATCTTGTTCACAACCGTTTTCTGCTCGATTTCGAGAAGGCTGGTGAAGTAGACAGCTTTGTCGGGTTTTACTCTGCTGGGGAAAATTTCCAGCTTGATTCCCTTGAACCATACGTCAAGTATTCCCTCGAAAGTTTTCATTGTTGTTTGGATATCAACCTCTCTTATCGCCACCTCCGAAAGCGCAGTTATTAGTTCGGCTACAGCAAGCGTAGTCCTTCGTACACCCTGAAAGGCATCGGCGTTGAGGAGGTATTTGTTTATCCAGGAAGTCGGGTCTTTCCATTTGCGGTGAATATATCGACGGGGTCAGGCTGCTCTCACGAAAACGGGAGAGAAGATTACCGTATTCTTCTTGTATCATCTCCCACGGCTCAACAGCAGCCGGATCCCAGGAATAATCGATGAGCATCTCCTCGAAAAAACCATTCTCATCATCCATCCACGTGACCAGAAAGTGCCCGGCCTCCTCGGCTTTTTGACGCAGGCGAAGTTCGCAATTTTCTTCATCGCGGATGTAATCCTCCAGCAATCGGCCCTCTTTTGCGAGCGCCGAACGGTAGCGATCAGCGTGAGGATGTTTGCTCTTTATAAGATCAAGTATCAGTCCCGCCGCATATTTCTTCAATCGCCGAGCCTTCATTTGCTCATCGGATACCCCCGTCGGTTGCATGTCGAAGCGCACTTGAAAGTAATCATCTAGCGCGGTGCGAAACTTCTCGGCACGGCGGCGCGCTTCACCAAGGTGATTCGGCAGGATTATATACTTTTCTCCGGCATCTTCAATCTTGTGCGGTGCCTCGGTTTTGTCGTCTATATTGACGCAACGTTTCTCAGGATTTTTTAGTATACCATTATTCTCATCGAAAATACGTCCTCTCGAGAGGCGTATCTCAGAAATCGCCGCATAGTATTTGTAAGGGTTTTTATTCTTATCGGTCGCGGGAAGGAAAATAACATCATCGAACACTTCTGAAGTCGGTCGGCTTTCGTAGTTACTTTCGGTTAACTCGAACGTGGCGAATTTTCCTTCATCATCGGTACGAATTTCCCACACGTCCCTGAACTTTTTGCCGTCCGAAGAACCGAAGACATAAATCCAGCGTCCCTTAGCCGGCATCGGATTCCACCATGTCCTGTGACCCTCCACCTCTACGGTTCCCGCCATTTCTTTGAAAATAACCGAGCGGTAAACTGTCGGCCTGTTTGAATTCTTCGCCAGTTTCAGGACTGTAATTTCTCTATCGCCGTCAACAACGGTTTCCGTTGACCCAAGGTCATATAAATCGGGAATCATAAGTTTTTGCCCCGCTTCGATAAGAGTGGAATCGTCAATATCCGCGGGATCATTTATTTCTATATTATTGTAAGGTCCAAGCAGGCGGGCGAATTTTCGATCGCCAAAATATATAGCGGCTATTCCTCCGAGCGTATCGCCGGAGGATACAATGTGTTCAACTTCATCCATTACTCAGCTCCTGAATGGTTTTGCGCTCGAACAGAGGGTATGTTTTTTCCCCTCCCCCGGGGTTTACCTCGAGAGTGTAGGTTAAATCGCCAGGCAGATCGGTAAACTCCAGATCAAGCGTTTCATTGCCGGCGATTCTGTCGTCTTTGACGGTTAAGACTTTGCTGTAAGATGCTTTTTCATCGGTACTGAAAAGTCGAAATACATCATCCTGAGATTTGGGGTCATCGGGATTGATATCAATCGAGATCCGTAGTACCTTTTTATTTGAAACCGGCATTTTCAGCACCGGAGAATCGATAGTGTTTTGTCCCCGCGTGTGAAATATACCCTTCACGATATACTCCGCCTTTGTGGATTTATCATTATACCAAGCCTTGTGGTGCTCCTGGTTGGCAAACCACAGTTTACCGATTTTCATCCTTGCGATACCGGTATCTTTATTCAGCCACCCCTCGATCTCGTAATTGAGATCTTCCTCTACTCCATCATATATGCAAAAAAGTCGTCCCTTAATGCGTGCTCGGATTGTCTTTTTGAGATACTCGCCTTTGACTTCAACAAAGCAGCTGTCATAATGATCGAACCCTTTGGGTCCGGATACCCACCCGGCACTGATCAGACGGACCTCCGGTTCCCACTTTTCTTCCACCGGCGCATCATCGTAATCATCTACGCCGGTGATTCTCTTTTTGTGCTTCTCGGGCCCTTTCTTTTTTCCCTCAAAAAAGCCCGCCGAATTGATATCGTGGAAGTTTCCCATAAATAACCTTAACGTAAACTAAAAGTCATCGTTTTTAATGATAATTTGGATGGAGTCGGCAATAGACGGCTTTAGTGATAACTTAATTAACAGTCATGGCCTAAAAGCCCTCCATGCAATAAATTATTTCATGACCAACATAAATTATGTGATGACCGTCACAAACGGCAAAGAATGTGGCTATATTAGTTTTGACCGTCAGGCGCTCCATTCCAGGAGCGGCTGACGCTTTATGCCTATGGAGTCAGGGATAGTAATTAGCACAGAAGGACTAGGAAAACAACTACGGGATTTTCGCCATTATAATTAGGTGCCCAGCATGCGAATTAGATCGGTCAGCCTGATATCCCGGCCCCCTGGCCCCCTAAAGGGGAGACGATTT
The DNA here is from genome assembly GCA_964586285.1 of uncultured Fibrobacterota bacterium. Taxonomy (GTDB): domain Bacteria; phylum Fibrobacterota; class Chitinivibrionia; order Chitinivibrionales; family CAYFVL01; genus CAZPHU01. The sequence goes on from CAZPHU010000070.1 coordinate 3,953, forward strand.
TAAGCTAGGCTGTTGCTTATTTTGCAGGGCTTATCGGTGTTCCAAATTTCCCGGCCTGCTCTCAGCCTGCCGGGCGAAATCGACAATCTGCACCGCATAAATACACGCTACCTCTCAACCATCCACCAAACCCATCGGAAACGGGTCTCCCCTTTAGGGGGACAGGGGGCCGTTAAGACGCGGATCGAGCGTGACATTTCCGGCTTCAGCAAAATCCCTTCAAAAAAACATAGGACGTCTGTTGTCTTTCTTAACTCCTGGCCCTTCTGTCCTATATCCTATTCCATCCCGTCCCCGATCGCACCTATCAAACAAAACAGTTGCTTCTTCAGACACCGCCATCTTATTTTATATGCCGAGTGTAATTTCAACCTGTCTTATGAATCAGCGAAACGGTCTCAGATATCTGTTTCGATCAAACTTCTACCAGATTATAAATTCGGGTCACTTATGAACAAACACACACTCATTACTATTCTTACCGCTTTTTTGGGCGTCTTCTACTTTTGTACCGAACCGCTCAATCCGCTAAGTATCGATTCAAACACCGGAATTGCTCCAGCGGACTTATCCGAATCGGTCTTTGTCATAGGAGATACGGTTCCCTTTACGATTGCCCTGCGATTACCACATTTTATCGACCATATCGAATTTTCCCTGAATGAAATCGACTCAACCATACAGTGCAGCTACAGTGAGCGTTATGCGGACACCCTCAGATTTCAAAGAGTCTTTGAAGTACCCGATACAATTAGTATCTCCTACAAGGCGGTTTTCACCAACGGACGTACATTAACTGAAGTCGACACGCTTGTTATCAGAGGTTTTCCCGCCCAAGTAGAGAAGCAACAAACGCGAGTTTATTATCTGAGCGATAATGCATCATGCACCCTCTCCGTAAATGCATCCGGTTCCCAACCTTTAAATTACCAGTGGTATAAGAATTCGGAAAAACTCGACGGAAAAACAGGGTATACATATATAATTCCCTCGTTTCTCGAATCGGATACGGGAATATATACGTGTAAGGTCACTAATCCGTGGGGAGAGGATGAGTCAACACCCGCGGTAATCGTTTACCGTCAACTGTCGGGCAAAACCACTTACTGGAATTTCACAACTTTCACCGACAGTCTGCATGAGGGCGAAACTCTTCTAATAAGTCTTGAAAAACTCTTTACCACCGATGGTGTGGCACCGGTGGAGATGGAGCGCCTTGCACTGGAAGACAAGTGTGAATTCAGGGGTGACTCCTTGTTTGTATTCCACGCGGGTACTCGTGATTCGGGAAGTTACGTTATTCCGGCATCGGTTATATCGGGTACAAGCGGCGACACGGCATCATTTATCATAAATGTCAAACCGACCTGGTGCACAATAACAACCAAAAGCGATTCAGGCTACTTAACCATGGACCCCGAACATGATAAGTATCGATGGGGTGATACGGTATTTCTTGAGGCAGTTGCATACGAAGGATACACCTTTTTCGAATGGGATGGTGATCTTAGCGGAAACAACGCACGCCAAAAGGTTGTTGTTACCCGGGATCTTTCGGTTACCGCCAGGTTCTGGCCCGAAACACACGCGGTCTGTAATACGGTGGATGACGGAAGGTTGAATCGGATTATCCGCGAGTCATCACCTGCCGAAATGCGGCCCACTCTTCTTTGTCCCAAGCCGGGGTTTTACGATGAAGGCAGCATACGGATTCACGGCAAAGTACGATTTATTATTCAGTAATGAAGCCTTGAAAGAATTACAAGGAGTACACATATGAACAGAACGATGTCAATATCTTGTGCGATAGTTTTAGCGGCCATGATGATTGAAGCCTATGCTCAGAGCGGTTCGGCGATAGAGTTCTATGACACCACTGGTACCGAATCCACTTCCAAAATCGGCTGGAGCGGCAATGCTGATGAGGGGCATTTTTATATAGAAACACCCGACGACAATAGTGGAATTACGATTAAAAACGGTAATCTGAATGTAGACGGAGCGGTTAAGGCCTCTTCTTTTGTGGGCGACGGAAGCGGCTTGACTAACCTGCCGGGTGGATCGGGTGCGCAGGGTAAAGAAATCAAACACGCTTATATTGCCTCCGACTCCCTGTATATAGTAATGAGTGACGATGACACGCTGAATGTCGGCGAAGTCGCTGGAAAGCAAGGGGATACGGGTGACAAAGGAGACAAAGGCGATGCCGGTCCGGCAGGAATTACATGGAGAGGCAACTGGGAATCGGGGGAGTATGAGGCCCGTGATGCGGTTTATCACAACGGAAGTTCTTATATCGCCACCGGTGCCGCGAGCGGCGAACCGGGCATAGATACTGCATGGGCGATTCTGGCCCTGAAGGGCGAAAAAGGAGATCCGGGATCATCAAGCGGCGCCGGCGGTGACGGAGTGGGAATCGAAAACGCCGTAGTTCGATCAGATTCTCTTATACTTGCACTGACCAATAAGGATACCGTTAACGCAGGATACGTTAAGGGTGATAAGGGAGTCGGTATAGAAAACGCGCAGATTAATTCCGACGGAGATTTGATTATTAGTCTTACCGACGGCACTCAGGAAAGCGCAGGTGGTGTAGTCGGCACGGACGGCGTAAGCATAGATACGGTTACGATCGATAATAGCGGAATTCTTACAGTTACACTGAGCAGCGGTGAGCAGATAGATGTCGGGCCTGTTAAGGGCCGTGACGGCACAAGCGTAGAGAGTGCTTCGGTAAATTCGGAGGGCGAGCTGGTCATAAAGTTAAATAACGACTCGGAGATAAACGCCGGTGTGGTCAAGGGACCAAAAGGTGATGCCGGATCTACAGGCCCAGTGGGGCCGAGTAATGGGTGGGTCGAAGATGGTACGACGGTGTCATCTAAGGCAAGTGTGGGTAGAATAAAGGTTTCTGGAGCTTTAGAGGTTGTAAATAGCATAAATGATTCCATTGTATTAGATTCCGGAATAGTTAAAGCTAAAGCGGTTTGGACTAATTTTTTGGCTTATAATTATGCAATTATAGGAGATTCACCTTATACCCAGATAAACGGTGAGCGTATCCAAACAAGAAAAATAATGGCTGATTCTGTAATCTGTAACCGAGTCTTTGCAAATGGGTCTGATCTTACCCCACCCGATTATGTTTTCGAGCAGGACTACAATCTGAAGCCGTTGGATCAGGTCGAATCCTTCATTAAGGAACATAAGCATCTCCCCGAGATTCCAAGCGCCAGAGAAATCAACGAAAAAGGTCTGGATGTAGTGAAGATGAACCTCGATCTCCTGAAAAAAGTGGAAGAGCTGACGCTTTATATCCTTGAGCAGGAAAAGAAAATAACTGGTTTACGCAAGGAAGTAGACGTACTGAAAACTAAGACGGAATAGGAAAGGCAGTAAAGGTTCTTGTGCTATTTGAATCAGGTGCCCAACATGCGAATTAGTTCGGTCACCTTGACTTCGCGGCCCCCTGTCCCCCTAAAGGGGAGACGATTTAAGTTAGATTGTTGCTTGACAT
>CAZPHU010000070.1:7569-16579 GCA_964586285.1 uncultured Fibrobacterota bacterium
TCGCCCCGCAGGCGAATTCGGTGTAACCTGCCACACTTAAATACAGACTACTACTCAACCATCCACCAACCCCACGGAAACGGGTCTCCCCCTTTAGGGGGAAAGGGGGCCGCGAAGATGCGGTCTGGTGCACAAACCCCACAAATGATGCAATCCGCTTTAGAAAATGCAAAAGGCGTTTTTGTGGTTCAGTCGCCCTTGAAAGAACCTGAAAACAGGAAAGACAACAACGGGATTTGGCCTAATAAAATTAGGTGCCCAGCATACAAATTCAACCAGTTCCCCAGCCTTCCCGGCCCCCGGCCCCCTGTCCCCCTAAAGGGGAGACGATTTAAGTTAGATTGTTGCTTGACATGTAAGGCTTATCGATGTTCTCAAGTTCAAGGCCTCGCCCCGCAGGCGAATTCGGTGTAACCTGCCACACTTAAATACAGACTACTACTTAACCATCCACTATACACCACGGAAACGGGTCTCCCCTTTAGGGGGAAAGGGGGCCGGGAAGACACGGTTCGTGCACAAGCCTCACAGATAATGCAATCCAATTGGGCACGAAAAGTACTTGAAAGAAAGGCAACTGCGGGATTTGGCCTGTTAGAATAACAAACGGCGAATTGAGGGAAAGTAGAATTTACGCAGGAATATAGAAACACGGCCGTAGGGACTCGAACCCCAAACCCTCTGATCCGAAGTCAGATGCTCTATCCAATTGAGCTACGGCCGCAGGTTTCATTTTTACTCTTTTTTGATCTCTATTGCAGACTTATTGAACGAAAAACTTCAGAGTTTTGCCCCGCTCGGAAGCTTTTTCGTTAACCAGACGGATAATGTACATTCCGCCGGGAAGTTTTGGGATATCAATTCTCAGCTGCCCGTTATCGGCGGGGTATACCACATTGTCGAAAAGTACCTGTCCCTTAAGGGAGACCAGTTTTACTCGCTGTTGCCCCTTATTCGCAAAAGAGGGCGGTAAGATCATACTCGTTCCGTTTTGACCCGATCGTCCCAGAACGATATTTTCTTTCCTAAAATTTCCGATTTGCCTTCGTACGGGAATAGCTTCACCGATCTCCAGGTCCTCGACATGAATATTGTCCAGTACAAAATTCATATTACTTGTACCGCAGTAGGTAAAACGAACAGCACTAATTGCACCGAGAAACAGCGGTTTGTCTTCGGTTTTCCATTCCGGCTGCTCGAAGTCTGAAAATGGTATTCTTATGCGGTTCCATTCATCGTTGTGCAGTCTTACCTCTGCACGATAGTATTCACCATAAGCGATATCCGGCTGCTCCAGCTCGACGTAAAAAGTATCCCCTTCATCACCGAGGACATCGAACACTATACTCTTTGCCTCTCCCAGTGAGACGGGATCACCCGCCGCGTTGAAGGTTGTTTTTATTCCCACGTGAGGATGTTCGGCACCATCATCACCAAGCATTCTTATATCGATACCGCCCGAGCCGTTGAGACCGGTGTTTTCGAAAGCATCGGCCAGATCCGACGGAAACGTCCGGCCTTCACCTCCGACCTGCTCGTCCGTAAATATTGACCAGTTTCCATAAATCTCGTTTTGAGAGTTGTTGTCGTCGAAATCATCTACGAGAACATCGGTTGATTTGAAATCCTTTCTGGCAATGGCCAGGAGGTAAAATCCTGTCTGTGCTCTGTCGCGATGGTAGGACGCGATGTTGTCCATGTCAAAGCGAACGGTGATATTCTCCTTGGATATAAACTGACCTTTATCCGCTTCACCGTCCCAATACACACTTACATCTTTGCCCGAGCCGGTGATTGTTTTTTTTGCTCCGCTCTTGTCCCCGGCAAAAAGGACCTTCCAGTCGGTTGATTTGTTGAACTCGGCACTAATCGATACTCCCCCCGCATTGAGATCAACGTCCATTTCTGATGCCGACATTCTGGTTTGTATTTCAACCTGATCGCCTGGAGGATTTGCCCTTAGCCTCAAAAACGCTACCGCCCCGATAATCCCCGCATTATAATCTATTGCCACCTCGGTTGACTGGTAGTCATCCGCGCTGTTACTGAAATTGCCGTTTCTGTCGGGACCGGCTACTACCGCGCCTTCCGGCTTAATGTTTTTAGTCAGCGCATTGCGGTGGTGAGGATTGATCGAGCTTCCGTCTCCGTAACCCAGAATGTATGATTTGGAAAAGGGAGATAGTCCGGCGACCCATCGGACATGCTTTTCTGCAAAATCATGATACTTTTGTTCACCTGTGAGATAAAAGGCAAGCCCTGCCATAAAGGCCATCGAACCGGCATCCCTGCAGGTAGCCCAATCATTGTGATTATTAAAAATTCCCTGATCGTTAAGCATCGTCTCAGCCCAGTCCACCGTCGAGGCGGGCCCGCTGGATGCAGAACCGGCCAATACGGCTAGATCGTATCTGACCATGGGTTCGATACTTACGAAATTGGGTGCATCATAGGCAGTAGTTATTTTTTTGCTCCATGTATTCATCCATGTCCTGTAGGTATCCTCATCAGTGGCCTTATAAAGCTCGATTGCTCCGGCCAGAGCCTTATCTGCCCATACAGAATTGGTATCCGGATTGTAAAAATCACCGTTTGGAGTACTGACACCGGGATACCCTGGACGTCCGGATGTCTGCTGATTCACGGCGCATTGGAAGGCTATTCGTGCTTTCTGAAGGCAGGAATCGGCGTACTCTTCGCTGTATGGCCTGTAAAGCTGCGACATAAGTGCAAGGGAGGCGGCATACAGCCCCGGAATGTCGGCTCCGTCTGCGGTTTTAACCGTTCTGTTCCTGATACGGTTCCAGTTAGCTCTCGCCGATTCGTACAAGTCCTCATGATCGCTGTTACCATCTCCCACATCCATAACGACGGTATTTTCATCGATGACGGCTCGAATCAAATAATCGGTAGCGAATTTGGCTTCGTTCAGAATATCGGGAATATTGTCCGGACTTCCCGAATAATCCCACGAATCCAGATCGTCGTATGCATCGGGAAAAGCCTCGTACCCCTTAAGCAGCGTGTAGATCGTATATCCGAAGTTTAGACCAAACTTAACGAAATCGCCGGCATCATACCATCCACCCGACAGATCGGTTCCGCTATATGAGTCATTAGAATGAGGGTGGGGCATGCTTTCATCTTTATAGTACGGATTGGCACAATCTTCCCCGTTAAGCCCCGCCCTTTGATAGCCGTAGAACCTGATCAACTTGTTATGAAGTTCAGCCCAATCCTGAGCATAGCTACCCGCCGACAGTATCCCTATCAATAGTACCGCTGCTATTCTAATCATTAGTATCTACCCGTATTTGCATTTATGGACATCTGTTTCAAATAATAATGGTGGTAAACATACAATATCCGGTTCGGACAGTCTCACATTATGGGGTCTTTGCCTCAAAAGATTTTCATTCGTTGCCTTTTTGCACCGTTGCCCCATCTATCACATCCATAAGTTGGGAGTACTTTGGACCAGGGATTTGCCCCTGTAAACAGCGATTCAACAAGAAGGTCCCGGGGGAAAATTGGCCTGGAGGCAATCACCTCCGCGCCCCTCCAATGTCGTTGCGTTAATATTGATACGAGAGAAACGCAGCCCTTCCAAACCTTCTCCCGCTTTGCGGGATAAGGGGAAGGCTTTAACGCGTTGTTAATATTAGTGTTAGCTCCTCCCACTTACCAAGGGGGAGGCTGGGAGGGGGTGCGTTTGTCAGGAATGGCGCAAATGTCAACTTTAATACAACAGCATTACGCCCCCCATCAGTGGGCTCTTCCGGGCGGGCCAAAAAAATGGGCCGCCGAAAAGAGCGGCGACCCGTCAAATACCCCAAGGAGTAGTTGCCTTTATCTCATGATCATCAGCGGCATCGAAATCGATGTTTTATCGAGCCCTGTTATATTGAGCAGATACACACCGTCGGCCAGATTGGAGGCCGGTAAAGAAACGGATGTTTGTCCGGCGGCGATAGTGTGTCTTGCGACCAGACGGCCAAGCGGCGAAATCACCGCCAGTGAAACGTCTTTTGTCTTAGGCATAAGCGATATATTAATCGCATTGTTGACGTGGTTTACTTTCATGCCCGCACGTGCGAAGGAAGTTCTACCGCGCGCCGACAGCTCTCCACCAATCAGGTGAACATTATCGACAGCCAGCTCACCTTCCATACCTTCAGCCCCCTGCACCTTCCACTGCATCTTTTTCAAGGCTTCGGTATGGAGACGTTTTAAATCTGGTGAAAGTTTGCGAATATCATCCCAGTTGGGTAATCCGAGGCTGTCGAACGGTACGGAGGCACTTTTCCATTCCCCTTCGGTGCCTGGTAACTTTACAAAATACGCGACATCGGCACCTGGAACTCTATCAATTTCGTCGCCGAGTTCGAACATGACCTCTTCGACTTCATCATTGGTCTTGTAGTCAAAGTAAATACCGGTCGCTCCGGTTTCATCAGCATCAAACAGTGTCGTTCCCAAATCATTTGACAGCATGGTTCCCAAACCAACAAACGGCTCGATCAAATTTCCAGAAGCATCCTCATAAGTAGTACCTAATTGAAAACCAATATAAGCCGCGTTGGTTCCATCATATCCGTTTCCTTCGATAACCAGTTCGCCGTCCTCTGCTCCGTCAAAGATCTCGCTTGATTCATCATCGGCATAGCAATACCAGTAATATCCCAGTTTGTTGGCTGTGGGCCAATCACCTTCGTTATCAGAAAGCAAAGCGCCGGTTTCGGTTCCCGGCTCGCCGACCAGGTGCACCTTTATATCTGCCGGTGTTACTTCAAAGCCGTGCAGAATAATATCGTCGACCTGAAAAGTACCGGATTCAGGATTGTCGAACCCGTCCTCCTTTTTGATTTCGAAAACCAGCTTGGTCACTTCGGCCAGGTCGAAACCACCATAATCATATTGTGGCCCCCAATTCTCCTGTACGAGCCCGTCGACCTCTTCCAGGGAGTTTTTCACATCAACAAGGTTCATCGTATATTGCTGCCAAGTCGGATCGACCTCGATACCGTAGTCGGTTTCATCGCCCGGTTTATGCATCTGATATTTATTATCTCCTGTAACCGAGGCCATCTCCAGCTTAACTCGAACGTTGGTAGGGGCTTCGGCCCTGGCCCAGAAAGTAATGTGCGTGGCTTCCGAAATATCGACAACCTCATCATCGGGAGCCAGACTTGTCCCCATGGCAACATATGGTGCTACAAGAGAATCCGCGTCAACTCTTGTTCTCGGATCCAATTCATATTCAAGTTGTCCGCAGTAATCGCTCTCATACCCCGGGCCGTATTCACCTTCAAATTCCTCCGGCCTTACCGATTCTCCGCCATTATCACCATCATCATAATACCACCAGTAGAGATCCCCCAGTTTGTTCTTGCTGTTCCCGTCCTCGAAATTATCGATGACAGTCTCCTGGGCAAAGAGCGAGACCGGCAGCAATAGAGCTGCGGCGGCAATCGCCAATTTAATTTGGTTTTTGTGTTTCATATAGCCCCTTCTTGTTAAGGTAACTGGAATGTTACGTGAACACGCTAATCGACTTTCTTGTATAGTGCGGTTTTTAAATATCCGGGTTCACACGTTTAAACGGCAATATAACTGAAATTTTTGTTCTTTGCAAGAAAAAGTAAGGCAAGGGTATAAAAGTGCCGATCTCAGATACTCAGATATAATGAACGATTTTTTCCCAAAGCAACACAAAAATAGGATCATGCCAAAACATACGAGAAGACTAAGGAGAAACACGATGAATCGTCATTTTGCGCCTTTTCTTGCACGAACTATTCTTTTTTTGCCACTTCTTTGCTTCACTGCCGGCGCCACAAATTGGAGCCTTCCATACCCCCGCCCAAGCAAGTACGATTACTCCCAATACTACTCCGATCAGCTTGCATCGGGAATAGAATCCTCGCCCGACTTCTTTAAGGAAAGCATGGAGGGAGCATGGAAGTGGTACAAAGACAACTTCACCCTCAGCAGCGGACTCATTCAGCATCGTAAAGGCGAAGAGCACAACGACAACTCATCGGTTTCCGAGGGAGAGGGCTACGGAATGCTTTTAGCCGTTATCATGAACGACCAACCGATGTTCGATAAGATTTTTGCGGCGGCCAATCGCCACATGTGGGATAACGGGGCCAAATCCTACCACTGCTGGGAATGGGAGAACGGCGGGTGTAAAAGTTCCGGAGCCGCCAGCGACGCCGACCTGGATATCGGCCTTGCTCTTGTTTTCGCCGACAAACTCCAGGAGTATGGGTACTGGGACCCCAGTTCCGCCGGAGTTAGTTATAAGCAGAGAGCCATGGAGGTAATCGGCTCCATACGCCAAAACATGTGCCGGGAAGATTATCTGCTTCCTGGAGACACATGGGGGGGAGATGGTTTAGATTCACAGAACCCCAGCTACTACGCAGTTGCCTGGATGAAAGTATTCAACCAGTATCAGGATCAGCACGATTTCACCCCTGTTATCGACAACTGCTATGACGTTCTCAAAAAAGTACCGCAGTATAACAAAGGGCAGGCACCCAACTGGTGCAGCAGAAACGGTAGTCATGCGAGTAAGGGGATAGGCGAAAATCAGATGGATATGGGCTATGACGGCGTACGAACTCCATGGCGAATTGCGATGGACGCACTTTGGTTTGATGATCCCAGGGCAATCGAGTTTTGCCAAAACTCCAAAAACACGCTTACTGCATACGACGAAGGTGTAAATGAGGTGTTCATACAGATGTCGTTGTATAACTCCGCAGGCCAACGCTACTCAGACGATATTCAGTCGACGACATGCGGAACCGCCGCAATATGGCTGAGCGCTGTTTTGGGTTCAAAAGATGCCGAATACTCAAAGCCGGTTTTTCAGATAAGCATGCTTAAGAATATCGCCGCATCAAACAGTTATTTCGGTTCCGAGGCCGACGCCTACTACTATTACTGGCAGTCTCTTGGTATGCTCGGATTCGCTACAATAACGGGGCTTTTTCCAAACATCCTCGAGGATTTGGAAGAAGATGTGGTTCCACCCGATCCGATAACGCTTGTGTCTCCTCTTAGCGTAAGCAGCGCTTCGGTGGACCTTCCGACATCGGTAACAATCAGCGCGGAGTTTGACAGCATTGCCCGATGGGAACTGACCCTGACTGGACAAACATCGGGGAAAACCCAGACCTTCAGCGGCAGCTCGGCACGGGTTTCGGAGACCTGGACAGGAAACGGCTGGTATGATTCAGAGGAGGTAGAGGTCAGCCTTAACGTTTCTTATCTGGATGAAAACACTCCCGAAAGCGACCTGATCGCCGACATCACGATTGTCACTCCCATGGACAGACCGGATATCGAGCCGGGAAGCGCCATGACGATTCATGACCTGGAAGAAGGAACAATCGTTAACGACTGGAACGGAGAGTGGTACGTCTACTGCGATGATGCATCGACTATAAGCCCGTCGCCGGAGGAACCGGAGGGACTGATTACGGAGGGCGGGAACCCGGGCAAGTGTATAAAAACGGAATTCGATTATGTCTCGGCGGAGGGATGGGCCGGTGTGGGAATGGCGATAACTGTCGAGGGTGAAACCATTGACCTGAGCAATTTCGAGGGTGTAACATTTGATTATAAAACCGATGGAATAGATCAGATCAGGGTAATTCTGGGGACAACCAACATAACCGACGACGCCTTTGCGGGTGCCACGATAAACGGCACGGGCGGCAGCTGGAAAACGGAAAGCGTATCTTTCAGCGGCCTTACGCCGCCTTCCTGGGGCAGCGGTGCAAATGCGGATTTAAGCGTCTCGGAAAAGGTACAGTGGCAGGTAGAGCCTGGCGCCACCGGCACAGTATATATCGACAATGTATCATTCCAGCTCAAGGCGGGAGAGTTACCGGGGGATGATATACTGGCGCAGCTGCAGACAAGCCCCATCAAAAGCAAGGGTGCACCCAAAACATCCTTTCGAGCCAGGCCGAAAATCCAATACAGAAAAGGAAGCATTCTTATCGATGGAATCAATGCAACCGATGTCTCTATATACACAGTTTCCGGACGAAAGCATACGCGATGCAGCCTACGTCCGTCGAGGAAAAGCATACGGGCCGTCCCCGACACATATCTTTCGGCCGGAGTTTACATCGTAAAAATAGGCTCCAAGACTGCCGGACAAGTAACCGGGCGCATTACGGTTTATTGAGTATCGGTGCCGGGAAATAGAGGATATAAGAAAAAATTATTCAGGGCAGGCCAATGAAAGAAGTGGCCTGCACTTTGCTATTTTTGCTCCAGGGATTTGTTAAGGAAAATTCGACAAAAGATTAAACCCGACCAACACTCTTGCCGTCTAATAAGGGTAACAAGGTATATTTGATATCGGGGTAAATTTTAGTCGTCAATCGGATATTCCGATCCTTTTAAGCGACCGAGTATTAGAAAAACTCCGCATTCATGCGATTGAACGACAAGAAATCGCCAATTCAAGTAAACAGGATATCTTTTCCGAGCTTCGTGACTTACTGTATCAGAAAATCGCGAGGCGGAAATCAATTTAAGCGTATAAAAAGCGAAAGGACAGCTTTATGCGAACCGCACGGTGGCATATCACATTGGGCATACTTATCACCCTCAGCTTGTCGGCCTCGGCGGCGATCTTTACCGTTTCAAAGGACGGCCGCGGTATGTATCAGACAGTCCAGGAAGCCGTTGATGTCGCCACGGGTAAGGACGTCGTTAAGATTCTCGACGACGCGATATACGAAGAACAGGTAGACATTCAGGGTTCTTCAAAAGCTGGCTTGACTCTTACCTCTGCCAATCCTCTTTCATCGAATAAACCTACCATAATATTTAAGGACACGATCAATATCCATCCGCTGACAGCCGAGGAAGCAAAGAATGAAGCCACCATTAACTTTGACCGCAACGGTGCTCTTCGCATCCTTAGAAGCCAAAATATCACGATCGACGGCATAAAGATAAAGGGAGGGGGGCCGTATGT
>CAZPHU010000070.1:16679-20574 GCA_964586285.1 uncultured Fibrobacterota bacterium
GCCGTATTCCCCGGAGCATTGCTGACCGATCCATTCCCCGCGGACGCAAACATAAGATGGCTTGAAACCGATTATGAAGACGAAATTGGCACATACAGGCTGTTCAAATCAACCGATCCCTCCGAGCCCGGATTCCTCGAACCGGACTGGGACCACCCCTATGTGCAGGAATACATTCTGGATCAGGGATGGGAAGAGGCCGGCATAAGGGATGCGGACGGAAGTATCGCTGATTTGGGTGCGATCCCCCAGGGGGGGAAACCCGCGGATCTAATAACCATCAAACCTACATCACAGGTTATGATCGAGGGAACAGAGGCTACGCTGTTTTTCTCACTGGATGTAGGTTCCGGATCATTTTCGAACCCGCAAATCAAATATTTCAGGTTCATAGAGGTTGAATATCAGGGGAAGACCTGGTCTGTAGATGTAGAGCCGATACCCGCTGAAGCAATTCATGAAATGCCCGTAAATGCACCTATCAGTGTTGGTGCTAATACCGTCTCGGTTACGGTTCCCGAACGAGGCGCCGACGACATGTACGGGTTCTTCGAAATGGTGATTGAAGGTACCGGCTCCAATGGCGAAACCGTTACCTCCACCGTCGGTTTCCTTCCCTACCGCAAGATGGAAAATTACTTCAAGGTTAATATCCTTGATGTGCAGACCGAGGACATTCTTGATACAGTAGTGGCGGGCGATACCGTTTTCCTTCAGATAGAGCCCGTTCATCTGGACGGTTCACCCTTTAATAATCCCATAGATACCACAACCGTGTCTCTTCAGTCAGGTGCTCCCTTATACGGTATCGACTGCGACCTTGCAAATTACGGCGGCTGTGACACTTTTACGGTAGACCGCAAAATCGAAATACGCTACAGGGTACCTGTCATATTTACCACCGTTCCCGAAAATGGGGTAGAATTTGTGCGAGCCAACGGAAAGTGGATAAATCCTGACGATTCTACGGTGCGACTGCCTTTCAGCGGAGCTACCACAAACGGCGTAACGATTCTTCCCGGCCCACCCGAAAAGGTGCTTTTCCAGGATCCACCGTCAAATACTCTGTCGGGAGTGCCCCAGACGATTGATCCCGGTACTGACTACCCGGGTAAACTCGAGGTGTACGACAGATTCGAAAACCGGGTCAATCAGCCGACACCGGTTAAACTCAGCAGCGTTCATCCTCAGATAGGCGATTTTGTCGGTGGCGCCCAGGAGATCGAGACCGGAACGGACGGCATAGGCGTTTTCCAGGTTCGTGTAGGGCCGGGGGCAAACGAAGACGACATCTTTACCCTTCAGGGCCAGATCGGCTCCAAGACACCCGACCAGGCAGATATGAAGGTGGGCAAGCCGCTGGATAAGTTTTGGATATTTTACGGTGATACAGGTGCGTTCAACGAAGCTAAAAGGCTTGAGGGCCAAGTGGGAATACGCCTTGCTTTCCAGGTCTGGGCCTCTCAGGACGGCATAACCGTTAACGAAAGCGATAACGAAATCACCGTAACCGGGACAAATTCCGGGATGCTCTTTTTTGCGAGTGAAGATGCCGAAGAGCCCGCCACGGTTTTCCCTGTTACCGGCGGAAAGGCAAATCTGTGGGTGACAAGCGCCACAGCTTTTGAAGACGAAATGATTGAAGTCAGGGACGTAAACGACAACACGATTCTTCCCGGAAGCCGCTCCAAGGTTTACTTCAGGCGCAGTCCGACCTCGGTTCAGAGTGCCGCCTTTTATTCTACCAACGGTTTGGGACAGGTGGACAGCCTCGTGGTCAACTACAAGGAGCCGATGGCTCTTGTTCCCGACAGTCTCGCCTTTTACTGGCCGCAGCAGGGTGAGAGTGCTCGTAAAAGCCTGCCTCAATCATCTTTGGCATTATCCGAAGACAAACTTACGCTCTCGATCAAACTGGACGAGCCATACCCGGAAGGGATAACCTTCGGTCGCGGTTTCGGAATAAGCTACGACAGACCCAACCCGAACGTTCCTGTAGACTCCAGCTCCTTTGAGATCACTGACAAGGTCGGTCCGATTCTGACCGAAGCCAAGCTTTACGAGCGATTTTACCCGGGTAACGATACCTTTGTGGTAACTTTCTCCGAGGATGTTAACCTTGCATCGGTGCTTGGTGAATGTTTTTCTCTCATCAAAGCCGGAGCAGAACCGGTTAACCTGGAGCTGATCAACATGGCCGTCAGTGTCAATGGTGAAATCACCGTCAGGTTTGCGGTCCCGGATCTTGTAGACGGTGCTCCTCAGGAGGGCGACAGCCTGAAGATTATGGCCGAAACAATCGAGGATGTACCGGGCAATACCGCGCATCCGGCCAATCGACCGGTTGTGATTCAGGTAGTATCAAAGCCTGTCCCTATCGACCGAAGCTGGTATCTGGATCTTGATGCAGACGGAGAAGTCGACCGAATCGCGATCGATTTCGCTCAGAACATTCGGGATCTTTCCCAGATAGGCGTTAGCGCGCAGTGGGTCGATGCCAATATTAACTCGGGCGAGCTATCAGCCGACCGTCTAAGTTACTCCGAAAGCGACCGGTCTCTAATTTTCGCAAATGTTGAGGATGTCTTTTCCGATGCACGGGACCGCACGGACGGCTCGATGAAGATTACGGTTCGGTATCTGAACTTTTCCGATCAGAGTGATGATGATTTCGCGAGTGACAGTGCCGCACCTGTAATAAAGTCGGCCAGATTTCTTCCGGGCGAAATTATCGACGAGAACAACTCGGAGCCGAATAAACTGCTTGTGTCCTTTTCAGAGAGTGTAGTGGAAGATGTAACCAGTTTAGAGGAACCTTTTCTTTTTGTGGGCATAGGCAACAATAATTATCAGATGATTCTGAGAGACGGGAAAAAGGAACATGGGGAATATTCTTTTCTGGTAGATACCCTTATTGGAACAGACTATCCCAGCGGCAGCGATTCGATCTGGATAGATGCGGCCGCGGGCATACAGGACCATTCCGGAAACGTACAGGATGAACCGGGCAATAAGCGTGTTAAGATGAATGTCACGCCCAAACCATATAAACTCACGATCAAAACCGGTCCCAATCCCTTCGTTCCGGGAAAACCGTTTGAAAATATCCCGCAGGACCTCGCAGCCAGGATACCTTTTAACGGCGGGGTTATCATAAAAGTTGATCCTTTAACCTATATCGACGACTCAAATGGTCAGGGGTTGGAAATATTGAATGCGACTATATATGATGCTGTCGGGAACAAAATTGCGATGTGTGCGGATGCACTTGATGCCAACGAGAGAATGGCAGTGGTAGATGACAGCGATCCGGGCAGCAGTATCATGTACATAGCTTGGAGTGGTCATAATATGCAGGGCAGGATTGTCGGGCCGGGAACTTACATTCTGCATTTTATCGTCAAAGGAAACGACGGTAAGGAAAACAGTTTTGTGACAAAAATAGGTGTAAGACCGCAGGAATAGTAATAGAGAGGCTGCTTTTTTCGGGCAGTTGCCTTTTTGTTTTTTCAGGATTCGGAATGTACGACGGGCGATTTATGTTCGAACCGGCGCCGGTCTTTTCACTACTAAAACGAAGGGCGAAAATTCTCTTCAGTTAGATTATATTAAGCGATTATTTGATACATCAGATGAGCGAAAGGAAAGCTTCTATGCGAACCGCAAAATGGTACGTCACACTGGGCTTATTGATAGCCTGTAGTTTGTCCGCCTCCGCGGTAACCTTCACGGTTTCCAAGGATGCCTCGCGTGGCCAGTTTACATCCATTCAGGAGGCGATTGATAACGCCGGGCATGGTGACAGTGTAAAAATACTGGACACTGAGATTTACGAAGAGCAGATCACAATCGACAGCTCGGTAACGGGCTTAACTCTCACGTCCGCGAATCCGAC
>CAZPHU010000071.1:0-18265 GCA_964586285.1 uncultured Fibrobacterota bacterium
ATCCAAGCTCCGTCATCATGGGACAATAATCAACAGAGGCTTCAGACATATCGAGCACCTTTCCTTAGGGAATATGAATTGAGATTCACATATTTCACATCAGCACTATATAAGGAGCTGCAGTCGATACATTTGTTTACGGCGAATACTTTATTTGAAAGCATAAGTTGAGCGGAACAGTTAGAAAAACCGGCGGGAAACAGAACGGCCCACAGGCCGGAAGAAGTGCAGAAACTGGACATTTTGTACGTATTCCTTGCATGTTCAGATACTACCAGACCGGCCTTATCTTCGATGCGTTGCTTTCAGGCAACTCCTTAGTGTTTACTTTGATACATTCAACTATTGGTTCTAAAATAAATCTCGGTCAAGAAAGGGGGCAATGCGTTTGGTGGTGCAGGCGGTATTCGCTAGGCTTATGTACGAACGATTGAACGGCGAACAGCGAAGGGCGATGGGCTAAGTGAAAAAAACGGGGTAGTGCCGTGTTGCAGGCGGCGTGGATTGTTTAAACCTGTCAAGTTGCCCTTCGATCGCCTTCTGATCCCCCCGTATTGCCTTAAGCAGATCCGGCTCAAACACGGTGTCGCAACCAAGCTCGGGTACGATGTAGCGGTAATTGTATGCTTCGCCCTTTCGATCCCGGCAATCAAAGGCGGGCGCCTGTGGCACTTCAAAAGGCATCAAACTTCAAAATTCGCCGGTTCCTGTTCGCAGTTTAACCGGCCGAATGTGTGCGGTCATTGCTTCAAATAGAACCCACGGAATGTATTTTATCTATCCGTAGGTATCTTATTTTCTTTAAAATCCGAGGCTCTATGCTGCTTGCGACACTTCCCTTTTCCGATCCGGTACTCATTTTCGCCGCTGCGATGCTTCTGATCCTTCTCGCCCCACTTCTTGCCCGTCGGCTTCGCCTGCCCGAAGTGGTGGGGCTGCTTCTGGCCGGAATTATAGTGGGCCCCTACGGGTTTGGTATCCTTGAGCGGGACGATACAATCGAGCTTCTCGGGACAGTAGGACTGCTGTTTATAATGTTTTCGGCGGGTCTTGAAATCGATCTCAATCAGATGCGGCGTAATAAAAGCCATACCGCCGTGTTTGGTCTTATCACCTTCTTCATCCCATTGTTCCTGGGTATCGCCATGGGAACAACGCTGTTTGGGATGAGTATTCCGGTGGCAACTCTTCTGGCCAGTATGTTTTCTTCCCACACCCTGGTTACTTACTCTATCGTCAATAAGCTTGGGCTGTCCAAATCGCCCTCCGTCACCACCACTTTGGGCGGAACGATTATAACCGATACCCTGGCGTTACTGATTCTGGCGATTATCGCCGCCTCCAGTCAGGGGGAGATCAGCACTGGTTTCTGGGTTCAGCTGTTTGCCTATATGGCGATTTATGTAACGGCGGTTATTATTCTCGTTCCCCTGATTGCCAGGTGGTTCTTCCGTTCCCTGAATGTGGATGAAAACGTACAGTTTGTATTCGTGATCGCCCTGACCTTTCTTGTTGCCTATCTGGCGCATGTCGCGGGACTGGAGCCGATCATCGGGGCGTTTCTGGCGGGTCTGACACTCAATGCATTTATCCCTGAAAAAAGCCTCCTGATGAGCAGGATTCACTTCGCCGGTGATGCTATTTTCATTCCCTTTTTCCTTTTATCTGTAGGGATGCTTGTCAATATCGAGCTTCTTCTGACCGGAAGTCGTGCCTGGATGATCTCCATCGGCATGACCGTCGTGGCGCTGGTGTCTAAATACCTGGCAGCCGATCTGACCGCCGGAATCCTTAAGTACAAACGGGATGAGAAGTTTTTGATTTTTGGTCTGAGTGTCAATCAGGCCGCCGCAACACTGGCAGCCGTGCTGGTCGGCTATGAGCTTGGTCTGTTTACCGAAAACATTATCACCGGCACCATCTTGATGATCGCGGTCACCTGCATTGTCGGATCGATTTCAACCGATAAGGCGGGACGTAGAGTCGCTTTACGCGAAGAGCAGGCGGAGGTGTCTCCCGAGACCTATCAAAACAGGATTATGATTCCGCTGGGGGGGCGTGAGGGAGCCAGGGAGCTTCTTGACATTGCGTTTCTTCTGCGTGAAAGAGGATCACACGAGCCGCTCTATCCGATACGGGTCGTTCAGGAGGGAGGAGACACCGACGCACAGGTAGCCTCGGCGGAGAAGATACTGGCTCATACGGTTGTGCGTTCGATGGCGGCCAACGTTCCGGTGATGCCAATCACCAGTGTAGACATCAATGTGGTTTCCGGAACACTTCGTTCGATGAAAGACTACCGAATCTCCACGGTTGTGATGGCCTGGAACGGTATACCGGGACACAAAACGCTTGTATTCGGCCATACTGCCGATGCGATCGTGCAGCGAAGCAGACAGCTGATTCTGATCAATCGAATAACCCGCCCGGTCAACTCTGTCGGCCGATTGGTGGTGATCCTTCCTCCATTTGCGCAGAGGGAAGTTGGATTCGGGCAGCTGACAGCCACAATCCGTACCCTTGCGAATCAGACAGGGGCAACAATCCTTTTCATATGCGACTGCGACACACAGTCGGCCGCCGAGGATCTGATGAGTAGAGTCAGACCGTCCGTCCGGGCAAGCTTTACATCCTACCCATCATGGAAGGGAGTTTTAGGAGAGGTCAGAAAGCAGATCCGACCGGATGACTGGCTGATGCTGATGAGCGTGCGTAAGGGGGAAATCGCCTGGCAGCCGACGCTGGACAAACTGCCGAAACAGACCGCGGTCATGTTTCCGGACAATACTTTTTCTGTGCTCATGTCGCCGACGGAGAGATATGTTTCTATCAGGAGTCCCGAAACTACCTCCAAAATTTTTACCGTTTTCAGGGAAGATCGCATTCTTCTGTCGATCGACACATCAGACTGTCGGGAGGTTATTCATAGACTTCTTGGTCGCTATTACGAGGAAAGCAAGGAGAAGCAGCGGCTTGAAGAGGAGTTGTTTCTCATGAGTCAACATGAGCCGGTGGAGCTTATAGAGCATGTGGTTTTGCTTCACACCTATGTTAAGAGCGTGGAGGAAACGGTGACGTTTCTGGGTGTATCGAGCCAACCCCTTGAGATTCCGCTCGCATCCGGCACACCACGAGTGGTTATAATACTTCTGGATCCGCAAGGTCAGGAGCCCGCCAAACATCTGGAGGCACTGGCAAATATTGCAAAGCTCATCCGCATTCCCGGCGTGGTGGAGATACTTGAGAAGGTGGAGGATTTCGATTCACTTGTGTTGGAGATAGCGGCACGTACGGGAGAATAGCAACAAAAACAAGACCAACAACAGTGTAACTCCCAGAAAGAATGCGACAGGTGATATTTGCTCCGACATAGAGAGCCCAACCGACGGGTCTTTATCGCCGAACTTATATATATAAAGGTATAATGAAGGTGAATAGAAACCTGTCAAGCCTGCTTTTTCCTTCAGAGAGAGTCGAAGTTTTTAACTGAGCCGACAATAGAGCGTATCGAAAGAGAGCGGTTCAAGAGCATTATATTGGCCCGCAATGATGGGATAATAATACCTCATGCAAAAATCAGCTATGGTGAAGTGGAGGTGGAGATTGCAGGGGCGATTAGAAATCCGGGTATATACTCAATGACTAACAACGGAATGTCATTCGAGGACATGCTCCAATCTTTCTTTCAAAGATTACGTCCTGAAAGCCGGTGGATATGCCCGATACGCCTCGCCTTACAACTCATTTGTCGTCACTAAATATTCATCCGTCATACAAATCAAAGACAAGAATGACATCGGTCCCGGTGATATTCTGATCGTTCCCGAGCGCCGAGGATTGCGAATCAACCGGCAGTTTGTTTTATCAGCACTTTTTGCTGCCGCCGCGATCACAACAGCGATAATTGCGGTATTACAATATTCGGAAGAATAACATGCCACATGCCGCAAAGGCGAAAAAGAGCGCTTTTTGAACTTTGAAACAATTATTTTGAGTTGAAAAGAACCTGAAAGAAGCAGAGCTTCTTGCATCCATTATTGCGGCAAAGTTTTCCAACCAAAAAAGTTTGGATATTGCCATTTTGTGATTTTATTTTCAGTACTCCAATAATTTAACTCGAAACGATTTTGAATTCTTACTTGGAACAGAATATGATTCACCTGTTGGAGATCTTATGCGCATTTCTGATCTCCATGAGTTTTATCTTCCTTTCGATACAGATCAGGGCTAAATTCGATCGAAGCTTTCTTGTGTTTGGCGTCTCGAATCTGCTTATTTGCATGTTCTGTGCTATTGATATCTGGATACAGCCGCAGGGCCAGATTCTTCATTGGACCAGACTACAGCATATGCTTGCCTCCTTTTTTCCACCATTTTTGGTATGGCATATAATGCTGATCAACCGCAAAGAAAATCTTGCGATCGTTAAATCCTTGTTCCTTGTTAGTATCATCTTCTCAGTATTATTTCTGACCAACTGGATGCTAAGACCATCCCAACACGAGGTCATCAGTACATCCCTATATAATCTTTCTTTCGTGCCCTATGTCCTCATAATAATGGTGTCTCTGTTTTACATGGTAATCGCAAATCTCAGGAATGCCACCGGTTTTCAAAAGCGGGTACTCAAGTTTCATCTGATTGGCTTGATTCTTCTCTGCTTATCGGGCCTGTTTGATTTACTCATAGTTTTTGAGGGTAACCGCTTCCTGTGGTCTTTCGTAAGTTGGAGCATTTTGGGGACGCTAGGATTTAGTTTTACTACCACTTTGATTTTCACGGAAAAACTGGCAACGATAGTGCGGGAGCGAGAAATAAACTTCAGAAAGCTGAGCACGGCATATAAACAGCTGGAAGAAGTACAGACGCTTAAGGAATTAGGGCAGTCTACAGCCATTATAAATCATGAGATAAGAAACTATTCCATGGCGATTTCCTGCTACTCGGAGATCCTGAGCAAAAATGATTCGCTCGATGCCCAGTCTAAAGAAATAGTCCAAAAGATTTCCGAGTGCATCATGCGGCTAAACGCATTCAGCAAAGATATACTCGAGTTCTCCAAATCAAAAATCCTCAAAGATAAGACACCTCTTGATGTTTGCAGCCTGATTAAGAAGTGCATTAGAATACATTTTCAAAAATACGGGGATAGTTTTAGTTACGAGGGTTTTACCTCTGCTGAGGATATAATTATCAATGGTGACTGGAACAAACTTGAGCAGGTATTTGTAAATGTTTTTAAAAATGCTTTCGAAGCCGGCGCGGGGCGGATCTCTGTTAAGATCTCTCAAAGTGAGTCGGTGGTACTATGTATCGTGGAAGATGACGGTTCAGGTTGTACGGAGGAGCAGCTGTCGGAAATCTTCAAGTCTTTTTATACGACTAAAAAGAAGAGCGGGGGCACAGGGCTGGGAATGTGCGTGGTAAAATCTGTTATCGAAGGTCACGGAGGCCATGTCAGTGCATATACCAAGAACATAGTACCTGATCATCAGGGTCTTTCTATTCACATGACATTTCCCAGATACAAAGAATTATCGCAAGACAACCGCAACACAGATAAGAAACAAAATATCATTCTGATCAAGGAAGGTATAGAGGGGCTGTCAAGCCTGATAAGAGTTTTTCAGAATGTCATGGTAAATCCCCACATCGTACAATCGTGGACCGATATCGATCAGCAGCTATACGACCTCAGGAAAATGACGATACTAGCTTCTCCCAACAGTGTCAATCGGTTCAAGAAAAAATTCGGCAACATAACACGGGCATATGCAATTGTTAAAGGGAAAAGTAACTCTCTCCATATTCTGGATGAGAATGGAAATGATTACCCTTCCCTTTTTTGTGAAGACTATCTTCTTACAAAATTTGTATTCGCTCCAAAAAAAGAGATGTCCTAAATGCATCCGATCGATTGCAAACTTAAAACATGCGATAAGTCCCCATTCCGATCGCCGCAAGCAACAAATGCGAGTCCACTAGAAGCTCCATATGTGTCTTGGGTAACTTGAAGAAACCTGTATACTGTGGAATAGTGCTTATTCCGGCCCATAAGATGCACAAACCCGAAAAAATGCACAGATTCGGTGGAATTATCTGCTTGATGCCAAGAAGGGTCAGTGCGGCAAGACCGGCGATATTTACGGACATCAGAAAAAGACCGGTATTTGCCGAGCCGATTAAAACCGGTAAAGTCTTGATATTGCGCATCTTGTCACCCTCGATATCCCTGGCGTCCGAAGTGATTGTACTGTTCATGTTGCAGATAAAAAAAGTCATAAAAATGACCCACACATCAGATCTGGTTAAAGCAATGTGATTCGAAACAGCCACAAGCATCAGGGCACTTCCCGCCCATATTACGCACACAATAAGATTCTTCAGTAGAGGAACATCTTTGAGGCTGATCCATCTTATTGTGTGATCGAAAATGCTCGGAATGATTTTGACTGAATACACCAATCCAAACGCGGTAATTAATGAAAACAGCAACGCCATATCGTACTTCTGTACTACAACCAAATACCCAATCGGCGCAATCAGTGATATAACTGATGAGGTCACCCAGAAAAATGTTCGAATTTCGCTGCCGTTAAAAAATTGCCACCTGGGCAGGTTGTTGAATTTATCTTCTTTATCCAACACTCTGTTGAGAAGGTAAATTCCAGCTGTAATGATGAAGCCGAAACTTATCAGTTTCAAGTCGGAATTCTTCTCGAAATATAGACTGGTTGCAACAATTTGGATAGAGGCAGCACTGCCGAGAAACAGTATCGGCACAATTGCGTTGGTAACGGTAGGATTTCTAAAAAGCATAAAAGCCTCCGGGGTTAATGTGACTATGAGAGCACAAAATAAGGAAAAAACTTTCCTTTATCTAAAAACTATAGACACAAATAGACAGGCTCGAGCTTATAGAAGATATCTAGACAAATTTTACTATTATCGGCAAGTTTAGTTCAAGACTTTAATTTTATTTTTAATTTTTTTTTTAACCGCAAGCTGTCGTACATTCAGACAATTATTTGTATTCATGTTCTTTTATGTTAATTTGAGCGGGATCACTACATTACTACCTCTCTTCACGGAAATAGATTTAAACAAAATGGGTCATATAACACAGCTCGATGGGTTAGAGGTGCCGGGGTGGCTTATTCTTACTTCCTGATGAATTTCTGCTGATTGCGTGTTTCGTTTGGAAAGTATAGCAGGACACGTGTAATTGTGTATTTTCTATACCACGACAGCTATATATCTTTGCGACTTTCTCAAGGTCCTGAAATCCAAATGTTAGAATATTCCGAAAATGACCTCACCGATTTCCGCCTTTCGGTTTTCTCCGATCATTCCCATATGTCTGATGGAGAAAAAGACAGGGCGGCACGCTGGATCATGCCCGGAGAGACCGTTACAATCGGTTCATATTCTGTCTCCGGTGGATTTATCTATTTGGGTAAACGGCTCAGAAACTTTATGGGCGGAAAAACCGAAGCCGCTTTAATAGACCCGGAGCTTCCCATAGACGGGACGTCACCCGACATATACGGCAACAATCTTGATTATTGGCCAAATTACAGCCTTATTCATCCGCAAAGCCGTGCAGCCTATCTCCAGTGGCTCTCAGGCGATCGGGACAATCTCGATATCGATATCGGGTATGTTTTCCTCTATTTTTATGGGCTGGAGCGACGTCTTTTGCGTGATGCTCCCAAGGGTGGGGTTACGCGGGAAGAGCGTCTGGCTCTCATGGATGAGCTTCAACGGCTCAAAGTTATATACGGACACAAAAAATCCTTTAAGCGATATGTAACGAGGTTTCTTTCGCATATCTGGGCAATCGATCGTCAAAATGACCATTCTCAACCGAAAAAAGAATACCTTTACATGAATGGCTGTCTTCTTTGTGCTCTGAAGCGGGCTCTGGCAAAAGCCGTAGAAGACGGCAAGCCTGTCGGAGCGGAACTTGCGCTTGTCTGGCTTAAGAGCCACCCATTTGTGTCGCTTCAAAACAGTGTTTATCTGGATGAAGAGGTATTCGACAGATTGTTTAAGCTCCGTTTCAAACAGCAGCTTGGGGACGGACTGGTTGTGGAGCCGAACAAAAAAAAGCTGCGCCTGGAGTATACTCCCGCCAGCCCATCCCTGAAAGGCTACCCCGGCATTATATGCAATATGCCCGATGTGAGTCTTGAACCCAAACCGATAAACATGTTTAAGTATCTGGCCGACAGTTGTATCGAAGAGCTTAGGTCATATTTTAACTATCTAAGCCGGTCTTATCACTCGAGTGATTCCCTGAAGGCCTTTTGTAAGCTTCCAGTCGATCTGGCAGGTCTGATCGCAAACCCTCGCTTCGAAACGGTAAAATCCTCGCTGAAGGAAATGGTGGGAGATTCATGCCGGATAATACCGGTCTCGAAACTCTATGCGCTATTTGACAAAGATTCGCCTTCATTTACTAAAAGAGACCTGATCTTTGTTTGCACGATCCTGGAAAGGGCAGGTTTTGGAATGGCACCCGACGTTCGGTATCATGGGGAGCGTATCACGGCAAAAGACAGTGTGGTATTATTTTCAGGGGGACACGAAGATGGTTTCTTACCTTCACCCAAATTTTTCCGCATGAAAACTATTCTTTATTTGGGATCATTATTGCTCAACGAGGCCCCCCAGGCCTCCGGATCGGGCATCAAATATATCGAAGAAACAATTTCAAGCAATGCTTGTTTGAGTCAAACCGAAAAGAAATCACTGCATGCATGGTTTCAATGGAAAATACATACACACACAGGTTTGCAGGGTCTGAACACCGAATTAAAGGCCTTATCGTCGGAAGAAAAACAATCGGCCGGACACCTGTTAGTTAGAATAGCTACTGCGGATGGTAAACTCAGCCGGACAAAAATCAGACAGCTTGAAAAGCTGTACACCGTTCTTGGTCTTGATAAAGCCTCAGTGGCAAGTGAGATTCACGCCCAATCGGTCAGAAAGATTGATGGCGGGTTAATGAATCCAAATCCCAGGCAGTTTCTGTATAAAACACGAGTGGAGCTTGATCGGACCCTTCTTGATATGCACGAGAAAGAGACAGAAGATGTGCAGGATGTACTGCACGCGATTTTTGCCGACGAGGGGACCGAGGGCGGCTTATTCAAAGCTCCCGCCAAGGTTAAAGAATCAAAGGTGGAAACCGTTTCAGGACTGGATTCTAAGCACAGTAGGTTGTATAAAAAGCTCATAACCAGAGAAGAATGGCCTTTAGATGAGGTGCGGGAACTGTGCAGTGAGCTGGGGTTGATGGTTGATGGGGCAGTAGAGGTGATAAACGACTGGGCATTTGAGAAAGTAGATGCGCCACTGATTGAAAGCGGCGATCTCCTTTTTGTAGATTTGGAGTTGGTTGAGGAGATTAATTGATTTTAATCAGCACTGCGGCTAATAATCAAGGACATTCTCCGTAAGGCTCCAAGGTATAGATACTTAAGTGAAGACACCATGCCTAGATATGCAGTTGGGTGCCAAAACCGTGTTTTGGTTTAGAAAACCTCCTTTCCAGGATAAGTTCAACCACATGCTCCCGGGTAAAGGGACAAACCAATTTCAAGTTATGGTTAAAAGGATCTTATGACAGCACGACGACTTCGTCCAAAGGAACGCGATTCGATCATTCAGTCTCTGAAAGCCGGCGTCACTCCGCGTATCGGTATTCAGCATATTCAGGTTGGTCGGGTAAAAGAGATAAAGGCATTATGTGAGGATATCGAAAGAGTCACTCAAGGAGGCTCGGCGTTTAGGTTGATAATCGGCGAGTACGGATCGGGAAAAACATTTTTCTTAAGCGTGATCCGATCCATAGCACTGGAAAAGAAGCTTGTAACTGTAAATGCGGATCTTTCCCCCGACAGACGAATACATGCATCCGGTGGTCAGGCACGCAACCTGTACTCTGAACTTATGCGAAATATGTCCACTCGTGGCAAGCCCGAAGGAAATGCCCTCAGCAGTGTGGTGGAGCGATTTATAACCGTTGCCAAACAGGAAGCCGAGGCTCATGATATACACGTCAAGGAAGTGATTCGAAATCGACTCATATCACTGACGGAATTTGTCGGCGGGTATGATTTTGCCAAAGTAATAGAAGCTTACTGGCGAGGTCACGAAAGCGTTGACGATGTGCTTAAAGCCGAGGCGATTCGCTGGTTGCGGGCGGAGTATACAACTAAAACAGAAGCCAAAAAAGCGCTTGGCGTAAGCACGATTATTTCCGATCTCTCCTTTTATGATAATCTGAAACTGATGAGTCTGTTTGTCCGACAGGCAGGCTATCGGGGCTTGCTGGTAAATCTGGACGAGATGGTTAATTTATATAAACTGCACAGTACCCAGGCACGTTTGGCAAATTACGAACAGATTCTTCGCATTCTAAACGACTGTTTGCAGGGAAGCGCGGAGTATCTTGGTTTCTTGTTCGGGGGGACGCCCGAGTTTTTACTCGATCCGCGAAAAGGGTTGTATGCCTATGAGGCGCTTCATTCGCGTCTGGCCGAAAACAGTTTCGCCCAAAGGGCCGGCGTAATAGATTATTCTTCCCCCGCCCTTCACCTTGCCGGTTTAACCCCGGAAGAGCTTTACATACTGCTAAAAAACGTCAGGCATGTTTATGCCTGTGGAGACCAATCCAGGTACCTGTTGCCGGATGAGGCGCTGGAAGCATTTTTGCATCACTGCGGGAAAAAAATTGGTGATGCCTATTTCAGGACTCCGCGAAATACAATCAAGGCTTTCGCGGACATGCTTGCCGTTCTTGAGCAGAATAAGGATATTGTCTGGCACGATCTGATAGAATCGATCGAAATTCGGAGTGAAAGAACCGGCGATATGCCGGAGATCCGAAGCGATCCGAATGACGAGTTGGCGGATTTTGCACTGTGAAACTATCTGCATACGACCGTTTAGATCCCCGTGTACAAAAATGGGTATACCAACAAGGCTGGGATGAGCTGCGCGATATTCAGAAAGAGGCAGTCGAGCCGGTTCTTTGCGGCGAGACCGACTTAGTGATCAGCGCCTCCACAGCTGCCGGAAAAACCGAAGCCGCTTTTCTTCCGGCTGTCAGTGCGACGGCCGACATTCGTAACGGTATAGGAATCCTCTACATTAGTCCTCTCAAAGCACTGATCAACGACCAGTATAGGCGACTGCGGCCGCTGTGTGAAATTCTTGACATGAAAGTCACTCCATGGCATGGGGACAGTCCTCAATCTAAAAAAGATCGGGTGAAAAAGAAGCCAAACGGGATTCTTCTGATAACTCCGGAGTCCCTGGAATCTCTTCTCATCCGCGAGGCTGGTTGGATCAAAATGTCGCATGAATCACTCAAGTATATAATAATTGACGAATACCACGCTTTTATAGGTATTGAACGCGGGATGCACCTGCAATCACTGATGCATCGTCTGGAAAACCTTCTCGACCGTCAGAAGACACCCATTCCCCGCATTGCATTAAGTGCGACACTCGGCGACATGAACACTGTAGTTGAGAGTCTCAGACAAAATCAGCCTTTCCCCTGTGCTCTTATAGAAGGGAAACAGGACAAAACGGCACTTAAAGTACAGGTTCGAGGCTACATCGACAAAAACATCGATGAGCATATTAGCAGAGGAGAGATTTGCGATCTCCCTCTGCCCGCGGAGGAACGGATCGCCCATGAACTATATGAACTTCTACGCGGCGATTCACATCTGATTTTTGCAAACAGCCGTAAAAGGACCGAGTATATTGCGGTGCTGCTTCGCGAGCTGTGCGCTCGCAATCATGTGCCAAACGAGTTCTTCCCTCATCACGGCTCGCTCTCCAGGGAACTTCGCATCTATTTGGAATCTCGTTTGCAGCAGGAAAAGCTCCCGACAACAGCCGTTTGCACAATGACACTTGAGCTGGGGATTGATATCGGTAAGGTCAAGAGTGTCGCTCAGGTCACTGCACCATACACCGTCGCGGGCCTAAGGCAGCGCCTGGGACGTTCGGGGCGTCGTGAAGATCCTGCAATTCTGCGCATGTTTATAACCGAAAACGAACTGACCGACGACTCCAATGTCGTTGACATGCTGCGAATGGAACTTCTTCAGAGTATCGCCATGGTAAGGCTTGTGGTCAGAGAAAAATGGTATGAGCCCGCCGATATGAATCAGTTCCATTTTTCCACGCTGCTGCATCAGATTCTTGCGGTTATCGCGCAGTGGGGCGGAGTTCGTGCCGATCAGCTCTGGGCTTTACTTTGCAAGACTGGTCCGTTTAAGAAAGCAACGGTGGAGCACTTTAAAAAAATGCTCAATCAGATGGGCGCTCTTCGCCTGATATCGCAGCTGTCAAGCGGAGAATTGGTCCTTGGCGATGTCGGAGAGAAGCTGGTCGGTAATTTTCATTTCTATGCCGTATTCAAGACTCCCGAGGAATATAGAATAGTTGTTGAAGGAAAATCTTTAGGCACGCTTCCGGTCGATACGCTTATTGTACCCAAACAGCATATCGTTTTTGGGGGAAGACGCTGGAAAGTAACGGATATAGATAACCAAAAGAATATCATCTATGTAAAGGCCGCCAAAGGGGGCAAACCGCCGAAATTTAAAGGAAGCGGCATGAGTATACACGGCCATGTTCGACACGAGATGCTAAAGATTTATACTGAAGGTGACTATCGAATAGAGATGAACGGCATGCGATACGAATTTCTGGACGATAGGGCGCGCGACTTGTTCCATGAGGGATTAAGAAACTTTCGGGATCTTAAGCTTGAAAGCAGGCGTATAATCAGCATAGGAAGCCATTTATATATTATCCCCTGGGCAGGTGATAAGATTGTAAATACACTTTCGGTTTTGTTGATGTGGGGGGGATATAAGGCAAACTCGTTTGCCGGTGTTGTCGAGATTGAAAAAGCAGTACACGCCCGAGTCGCAAATTACCTCAAAAATATTTGCGAGGGCAATGCACCGTCTAACGCGGAGCTTGCGGGGCTTGTTAAAAATAAGTACACCGAAAAATACGACAACCTTCTGCCCGATGAGCTTCTTGAGCAAGGTTATGGAGCCAAGGCATTCGATATCGACAATACAATCGGATGGATTGGCTGGGCTTTGGAAATGGGATTGATATAAAGAAAAGGAAAATACGATGAAATTTCTTATGTGTCCTCAATGCGGCTCACCCCTGTTTTACGTGCAAGGCCGAAATGGCCTTTTGTTCTTTCATGTAGAATTAGACAAAAACTTAAAGCCTACGAAGTCGCAATTCAATGAGGTTTTGGAAATGGAAATCGATGAAATTAACTGCTCGAGCTGTTCCTGGAAAGGACCTATACGCAAGCTTAAGAAAGTTTTCTTTGGATAACTAAAGGAAGCAAATCGATGCGACAGACAACAAAGCGTGTATGAAGAAGAAAGCGTCTAATTACAGACTCCCCCGATGAAGTTTTCGTACCCTTTGTTCACAAAAAGTCTTTAGATTATATTTAAGACATGGTGTTTTTCAAAACCTGCCCGCACTGCAAGGTATGCCTTAAGCGGTTAAGCAGAAAACAAATGACCTTATTTTGCCTGGAGAACTCACATGTTTAGAAGAAAACTTTCTGCCCTTTTTCTAATAACAATTTTGACCACATCACTATATGCCGAAAGTCCCGTAGGCACTCACGGAGCCCTCAAGGTGTCCGAAGGACGCCTGATCGGCTCTAAGGATAATGAACCGGTACAGGTTGCGGGTATGAGTCTTTTCTGGTCTTTATGGGAGGGAGAAAAGTTTTACAATCGTCAGGTAGTCGGCTGGCTTGCCCGAGACTGGAATATTAGCGTGATTCGCGCGGCGATGGGGGTGGAAAATGGTGGATATGCCGACAGTCCGGAAGCCGCGGAGTATCAGTATAATAAGGTAAAAACTATCGTGGATGCCGCTATTGCCAACGGGATCTATGTGATTGTGGATTACCACGCCCATGATGCTTTCCATGTGGACGATCCTATCAATAGTGTAAATACGGCGAAGAAGTTTTTTGGTGATATTGCCGCGGAATATGGAAACACCCCCAACATTATCTGGGAGATCTGGAATGAGCCGGACAACAAAAACGGCTCGGGCCTGGACGAAGAAGACAACAGATGGGATACCTGGGAAGACATCAAAAGTTACGCCGAGCAGATAATTCCGGTGATACGGGAGCATAGTGAAAATCTTATAGTAGTTGGAACCCCATGCTGGTCGCAACACGTTGATATAGCCTCGGCCGACCCGCTGGAGGATCCCAACCTGGCCTACGCGCTTCACTTCTACGCCGCTCATGAATCTCATAAGGACAGTCTCCGTATGCGGGCGCGAGAGGCGGTAGCGAATGGCGCCGCATTGTTTATTACCGAATTCGGCATTACGGAAGCATCGGGAGACGGAGTTGTCGACACCGTTCAAAGCAGAATCTGGCTGGACTGGGCCGACAGCAACAGCATAAGCTGGGTAAACTGGTCTATCGTCGATAAAGCTGAATCGTCGGCCGCACTGGTTGGCGGGGCTTCAACTTCGGGAGGATGGTCCGAGGAAGAACTCACCTTTTCGGGGAGCTGGATCAGAGATCGGCTCAAGACCAGACGAGAATACGACTATTCGGATATAATTCCCGATGATGGGATATCGCTGCCGGGACTGATCGAGGCAGAATCGTATACATCAGCCGACGGGCTTCAGCCCGATCCTACAAACGATGCCGGCGGAGGACAATGCCTTGGATATACCACAGACGGCGCCTGGGCAGAATATTCGGTAATCACAAGAAGAGCCGGTGAGTATACCGCTGAGCTTAGGGTTGCCGCGGCCGAAGGATTCGGGGGTACACTGACCCTGAAGTTTGGTGACGAGATAAAGGGAGTTTGGGAGGTTTCGAACACCGGAGGATGGCAGAGCTGGCAAACGACCGATACCTGCGAAAGTTTTACTCTTCCCAAAGGAGAAACGACTTTCAGGATTGAATGGAGCGGCAGTGCACCTAGTCTTATTAACCTGAACTGGATAAAATTTAAGCTTATTGAAGAGCCTATCGGCGTTCGTATGAGTAAGCGCTCTTCCCGCAATCTTAACTACGGAATAACGGTAAAGAAAAACATTATTTCTTTCACGCCTTCGAAAGATCTTACACGGGTGAGTCTACTTTCGCTTTCGGGAAAAGTACTGATGGATGTACCCGTTTCTGTGGGGCAAGTGAGTCTGCCTCACAGTTCTGGAGTATATATTTTACGCTTTCGTAACAGACTGGGCGGTTGCGAAACAATACCGGTAGTTGGGGTAAAATAACTCCTTTCATGCCGATTTTTCCCTGCCGTTTCTTTTTCCCCATAGTTTAATCATTGAATGGTCTATGATAAAAAAAGAAACGAGAGAAGCCGGGAAAGTTTGGGTAAAAAGGCGGAGGAAACCTTAATGCATTTTTTCTCCGCCGTTTTTTTCACCTTCAATGTACCTCGCGGCATACATACTAGCAGGTAAATCACTTATATTATTTTCATGATTGAAAAAGCCGGTGCGCGGTTCAACTGATGTGTTTTTCATGCAGATGCCAATATCCGTAACTCGTGAGAGGTTGGAAAAAAATGAAATGTTTACATTCTTTTCGAGTAAGAAACCGAGCATGTTTCTATGCTAAAATGGCGCTCTTAGTGACGTTTTTTTCTTTATCAGCCTTTTTCGGCTGCGATGAAGGCCCTTCTGCACCCGAACGGAAGACCGGAAATCATCAAACAATCAACTTTTTTGGATATTGGAAAAGAGAGGTTAGATCGGTAGATAATCATCAAATTTTTCTATTTTATATCAGTCCCGACAACTCTTACGAATTCGGGTCTACCCGCAATGACCAATTAGATATAGAAGAAACCGGCAACTGGAGAATAGAGGGCGAGAGTGTCATTTTTGTTCCATCTCTATGTAAAGAATCCGGAATCCTTGATCCATCATTACAGGAAGTCGAATGCCACACGCCGGATACCGTTTCAATCAGCGTCTCCGATACAGTCTGGACGCTTCCCGCGCCTCCTTTGGGAGTGATGCAATATACGAAGCAGTAATTATCCGGCCTTTCTGCTTTCGATGCTGTTATTTGTATGGTGCAACCGTCACTTAGCTAACAGTTTATTGCCTTCGCCTAAAAAACAAAAACACCCTTATGCGTCGGATTTCTTATCCGCCGCATTTTTTTTGCCTCAACCTTGTGGTCGAAAATATATTCTTGAAAACTCCCTTTAACCAGATTAGTTCTTTTAATTGGGAAATAGTTTACAACAAACCTGTGCGTCACCTTTTAGGCCCAAAATTCAACATTTCCTTCCCAGGAGGTCCAAAATGAAACGAATCACACATTTGTCGGTTTACCTGACGACCATGATTCTATGCTTTCAACTCTCGGCAAAAGAGACATCAACCGAAAGCATGTGTATGATTACCGTTAAGTACCCGAATTCCCAAACGGTTTGGGATACCTCCGAAACAGTGACGATATCCTGGAACTCCGACTATCTCAAGGGCAGAGAAGGTGTTTATGAAACTCTGAGAATCGATCTTCAAATCGAAGGTGAGTTCATAAGTGTCGCAAGGGATATCGAAGATGCAGGTTCTTATTCCTGGAAAGTACCTGATTCATTGAAACATACATCCAAAGCCAGAGTACACGTTTCTTTTGCCGATCACAGCCCCGATCCCTACGGAAGTTATTGTAATATATCTTCAGAATTTAGCATAAACGGCAGACCGCATTTAAAACTTACTGCACCCAGACAGGGATCTTCCGAAATACGATGGGAATTGTATCACCTCGATTCTCTTAATGAAACGTTGGATATAAGCTGGGAATCTATGGGTTCCTTACCAAATTCGTATGACCTTTTCTATCGTACAACAGACATGAAAACCTGGGAACCTGTCCAACAGCAGCTCCAAACCCAATCTTACTGTTGGCCCATACCTTACGTGAATGCATCGCAAAGCTACCTGTTTAAAGTTGTTTCCGCAAGCAGGCCTGAGGTTAGTGATACAACTGCTTTCCCGGTGACGATCACACCTGTACCGCGAAGAGTGGAATTTCCATCATACGTATACGAAAGCCGCCCGCAGTTTAATTGGCATCCTGTTGGAGGTGTGGATACATTCTTTATAGAGGCAAAGGGTAAAACCGCCCCTGGATTTACCGCAATCGTAGCCGATACTTTTTATAATCCTCAATCGGAGCTGCCTGAGGGCAGGATCTACTGGCGCGTAGTTCCCCTCTCAAGGGCATCAAAACTTGCCGATTTGGAGCAGTATAGTTCTTTTTATTGCCTTCCCATGGAACTTGAGCTGATCGAACCGGAGGAAAACCCTACACGCAATACAAAGCCGGTTCTTTCATGGCATCCAATGATTAAAATGAGCGACTTCATAGTCTTTTTGTCAAGCAGTGAAGCTTTTACTAAAAATTCAACTTACATCGTGGATACTACATCCGACACATCCTATCAACCCGATATTGATCTTCCTTTTGGTACAATTTATTGGAAGGTTAAATCATTGAAGTTTAATTGTTTTTCGGGAACGGGAAAGGTTCTAGTAGTTCCCGATACCCTCCCATTCCTGAAACCCTTCAAAGGGGATACGGTTAGAACAGTTAAACCGGTTTTTGAATGGGAACCTATTGAAAAGGCTCAGGAGTATAAAATTGAGATCTTTTCAGAAAGCGAAGTAGCGCTTGGAAAGCGCAAGGCGGGAAAGAACACTAACCTTTTTCTTATCCATTCGGAAATTGTAAACACCACTAAATACATTCCTCCCGTTGACCTGCCAACAGGTAAACTCTTCTGGCACGTAAGCTCGGATAAGAATTTTGAAGAGTTCAGTCCTTTGGATCAGATGATCGTGGATGCAAATAGTTACCCGATGAAAACATCAAATCCTTCTTTGAATAAACCCTTTCAAATATTTCACAATGCAAATGGAACTATTCATGTAAGATTAAAAGATTCGGAGACTACTGCCCCGGGGATGATAAAACTATACTCATTACAGGGGAAATGTGTCTACTCGCAATCGTTTTATAATTCTTCGCGCCCGATTGATTTGAGTGGGCACACGGGAAGCGGCTTGTATATCCTAAAAGTATCTACCCAAAACCGTGCCTTTGTTTCTAAGATTAGTTTTCATTGATTCTTACATTTATGCTGTCCCGCACTCTGGATAAATTTTCAGGTGCGGG
>CAZPHU010000071.1:18365-20210 GCA_964586285.1 uncultured Fibrobacterota bacterium
CCCCCCTATCAAGGCACCATCTTCAACCGATTTACTTCTCAAAGCTTCCACAACAGTCTTGAGGCGACATCCAGACTATCACGAGATTTGTATCGCAATGGTTTGGGCGCGTTGGGGATCGGAGCACTTTTTTATGATAACTGTGTACCTCATAATCAGCCTTCCCTTTGCATAACCGCGAAATTCAATCCTTCCGCTAAAAGGATTTTTGCACATCGCATTTGTATATAAGCGAAAATAAACTTGACTGCTGCCATTCCTGACGCGTTCAGTTATAAAAACGCCCCTGTGCAACGATCCGTTACAAAGTTTCTGTTTCGGTCTAATACCGGCATGGTTTTTGATTACAATCTAGGCTAAAAAGAACTCGAAAACGATACTCACCGGAGACGCCAAACCATGGGCCCTAAAAGTTTGCCGCTTGGCACCTTACTTTTCTGCCTCGTTTTGGCCTTCCATGCCGTTCCATCGAAACATGACAGATCTGTCCAAAACATTGAAGCATTACTGCTCAAAGGCATCAGTACTTTTCAAGATGCATATGATCGATGGGACAGAAAGGATTTTTACAAGGCTCACGCGATTTTTGAGAAAGTGGCTAATATCGCACCGGATTCGGTTTCCGGGTATTACTGGAAAGGTGTGTCGGAATTCTACATCCTGACTCAGGCGCTCTATTCGACCGATAAATACAAAGATCCGGAGATTGCATCCGAGTATCTGGACGCCGGAATAGAGACCTTCAGGAAAGCACTGGAAATTTCAGACAGTTGCGCCGAGTGCCATGCGCTTCTGGCAACCTTTTATGGAATCGCCATTTCCAGAAATGCTTTCAGGGCCGTGACACTTGGTCCCCGTGTGCAAGATCACATGGATAAGGCGCTTGCACTGGACTCCGATAACCCTCGGATTCATTACCTTGCCGGAATGAGCTATCTTTTCACTCCGGGCTTTCTTGGAGGTGGTGTGGATAAAGCGATGGAGTATCTTCAGAAAGCAGAAGCCTTTTATTCTCGCGAAACAAAAGAGGATCTCCCACCTACGGCACCACGCTGGGGGCACAGTACGGCTTTAGCCTTTCTGGGGAGAGCATACGAGGAAAACGATGATGAAAAGCTTGCGGTTGAATACTTTAGAAAGGCATTGAAAGTAAATCCCAGGGATTTGATCGCAAAAGATGGTATAAAACGTTTGGGATCGGATTAGAGCAGGTAAAAAATCTGAACAGTTTTCACAACCCCTCCGATGCCAACAATTAGCATAATCGGTCTTCTAATTTGCCTTTTTTTGGAGAAAACAATGGCTGGAAAACGAATCATAATAATCGGCGGCGGGCTTGGGGCATTATCGGCGGCAATCATGCTTGCGCAGCGTGGATACTCTGTTACCATTTGCGAGAAAAACGAGAAGATCGGCGGTAAACTTAACTATCTTAGAATCGACGATTTTCATTTCGACCTCGGTCCGTCAATACTAACCATGCCAGTGGTTTTTAGATCTCTTTTCGATCTAGCGGGGCGGAATATGCAGGACTACTTTCAACTCCAGGAACTCGATCATCACTGGCGTAATTTTTTTGAGGACGGCTCTGTTGTAGATCTTTTCGGTGATATCGAAAAAACCAAAGAGTCTTTGAATTCAGTCTCCCCGGGCCTGCCAACGCAATTCGAGGATTTCCTTAGATACAGCCAAAGGCAGTATGAGCTAATTGAGAAAGGATACTTTAAATACGGTCTGGACAGTGCCGTGGGTTTTGCGAGCCGTTACAACCCGTTTGAGATTCTTACCAAACTCGATTTGTTTAATACAATGGATCAATCCGTGGGGCGATATTTCAAAAACAGA
>CAZPHU010000072.1:0-19955 GCA_964586285.1 uncultured Fibrobacterota bacterium
CTAAAACCGAGGGCTTACACACGCTTCTTATAGAAGAGAGGAATCTTGGAGGTGTTTGCCTCAACGAGGGTTGTATTCCCTCAAAGGCGCTTTTGCACTGTTCGAAGCTGTATACACAGGCAAGGGAGAGTCAGCTCTTCGGTGTGTCGGCGAAAGAGGTTACTTTTGATATCAAAGCCGCGATGGAGAGGAAAGATAAATTAGTTCAAAGGCTGCGAAAAGCCTCGGAGGCCGGTAAAAAAAGGAAAAAAATCGATGTTGTTTTCGAAAAAGCCAGAATCATTTCTCCATCTGTAGATGCTTTTCGAGTGAAAGCCGGGGACTGTGTATATCAGTCAAAGAGGCTACTCCTGTGCACGGGTTCCGAAGCAATACGGCTGCCGGTACCGGGAGCGGAACTTCCCTTCGTTCATACTAATCGGGAGATCTTATCAATAAAATCTATACCTCGGAGGTTGGTGATAATTGGTGCCGGCATCATTGGGCTTGAGTTTGCCACCTTTTTTGCGGAAATAGGCAGTGAAGTGACTGTCATAGAGATGCTGGATAAAATCGGCGGGGATATAGACGATGAAATAGGAACAATCCTGCAAAAACAACTCGAAAAAAGAGGTGTAAATTTTGTCCTCAATTCAAAAGTGAGCGAAATCGAGGATGACTATGTGAGATTTGAAGATTTTGACGGAAGTCAACACATCGCCCCTTGTGATTGTGTTTTGATGAGTGTCGGAAGGAAACCTAGAGTTGAGGGCTTGGGACTTGAGATGCTAAAAATCGGACATGCCGGAAGAGCAATTAAGGTAGACCATAGGGGGCAAACAAATGTTCCGAATGTATATGCTGCCGGAGATGTCAACGGCAGGAGTATGTTGGCACATACGGCAAGTCGTGAAGCGGAGGTGGTGATAGATGCGATCATGGGTAGAGAAAGTTTCGTGGATTACGATTCAATACCCAATGTGATTTATTCGCATCCCGAGGTAGCATCGGTAGGTTTAACCCGTAAACAGGCAATCGAGCGCGGTTATGATGTGGCATGCGCTAAACTGCCGTTGGGTTACAGCGGGCGCTATCTCGCTGAAACGGAACAGGGCAGGGGAATAATTAAGACTGTGGCTGATAAGTCAACCGGCGCTTTACTGGGATTACACATGATTGGCGGCGACTGTTCCGAAATGATTTTCGGAGCGGTTATGATGATAAAAAACAGGATGACTCTGGATGATATACGAGAGGTTGTTTTCCCTCATCCAACCGTAGCGGAAGTCATAAAAGATGCTGTGAGTGAGTTGGATCTGTGAAAAATCCTCCGTAGGTTTGGCCACCTTGTTAGGGATTGTTCGGCAAGAATAAATGAGAATTGTGAAAACTTAATCCGTTCGTACTGATGATTGTGTAGTTAATAGATTACAGTGTTTTTCAGGGAGTACTTTCTACCAGAGTGTCGCCGCGAAACGTGAGTGTGCTGTTATTATAATGCCAGTAGTCGTGATGTTCCTGTTGTTTTATGCTGTCGGGTGTTCCCCACGAAAGCAGAACCTGGTCGGTAATCATGCCCATGAATATGTTATGTTTATCGATAACTTCCCAAACATAGGGATCCCAATCATAATATGAACGTGGATTTTCGTTGAGAATATCACTCTGCCAAAGCAATTCGGATGGCTCTGTCCCGCTTACAGTATTGGTAGTACTGAAATGAATAGGTATGAAGCCTTCAAAATTGTCAGGGGTTGAAACCATTATCCATATAGGTTTTGCTGGGAGTGGAGTGGTACCCCAGACAACATCGATTACAGTCAAAGGTGTCAGTACAGAGACGCGCTTACTTGAGAAGGAACCGCTTAGAGAATCGTAGATACTGATTCGTCTTTTGCGGGAATAAATGGTGTCGCCAAGAAAAAAGTCGCGAGCTTTAATAAGATCATTTGCCGGCGCGATCCCCTCGATTACGCCGCGGCGTGTTTTTGCAAATAATCGAAGGTTAAGAGTATCAAGCTCGAAGGTAACCAACCATTCATCATCCTGAGTTTTCTCAGTCTCCCGTACTGTTACATACCGACCCGCAAACGGCATATGTTTTAAACGGTGCCGGTCGGTTTCTATTGTAGTTTCGGGCGGAGCGGTTTGGTTGTTGAGAAGCCTGCTGGTATAAAGGTGGTGTCCGTTAGAGCTTAAACCCTTGTTTATTCGAAGTAATACGAAATCGTGCCCCTTCCACTCCGAAGGGAGAATATGGGGATTCAATAAATCGTACGAATCTACAATATCCTGTTTGCTTTCAGAATCAGGCGTTTCTTTCTGATTGTTTTTTACAGAAGGAGTGATTGTGTCTTCTTGTGTTTTAGGATGGGCCATATGTGCGGGGGGCGAACAGTGGATAAATGCGCAGCAACATAGTGTCGATAAATGCAGTATTGTTTTCATGTTCCTACTACTTTCATATGTTTTTATGTTTCAGATTCATATTCAGATTGTAAAATGGGATATCCCATTTTACCATAGATGTGCCGCTAAAGTTCGTTCGGGAAAGTGAGTTTATGGAGATTTACTTAAAAAAAGGTAAAGAGAGAGCTATTGTTGCCGGTCATCCCTGGGTTTTTTCGGGGGCGGTCGAGAGGGTAAATAACGAGGGTGAACCCGGTGATATAGGTGTAGTGAAAACGTCTTCAGGGCAGATTGTCGGGTATGGGTATTACAATCCCTCCTCAACGATTTGTTTGCGTATGCTTTCATTGGGAACCGAACGGTTTTCCCGGCAGATGCTTAGCGAAAGAATAGCACTTGCGGTTGGTGCGAGGGAAAAACACTTCGACGAGAAAACCACGGCCTATCGTCTGGTTAATTCGGAAGGGGATTTTCTCCCCGGGTTGGTCGTAGACAGGTACGGAAGCGGATTGTGTATACAGCTTCTAACCGCAGGCATGCGCAAAATGCGAGACTCTATCGTATCTGATCTAAAGAAGATATACGATCCGGAATTTATCTACGAAAGATCCGACTCCGATTCGGTTGTGAGAGAAAAAATCGAACCTGTTAATGAGGTGATCCATGGGAAACTTCCCGACGAACTCATTATCACGGAAAACTCGATTGCCTACACGGTGGATTTGGCCGGCGGCCAGAAAACAGGCCTTTTTCTGGATCAGAGAGAAAACAGAGCCCTTATTCGCAAGTATGTTCCCGAGGGGATTGTGGCGGATTGTTTTTGTTACACCGGAGGGTTTTCTCTCAACGCCCTGAAAGGAGGGGCCAGAAGAGTTATCAGTATCGATGCATCTCGTAAGGCGTTGTCATTGGCAAAAAAGAACAGGCAACTAAACCGCTTCGAGTGTTCTGAAGATGACTTTGTAGCGGCAAGCGTGTTTGGTTATCTACGGGATTTTGAAAAAAGTTTCTCTCTTGTCGTTTTGGATCCTCCCAAATTTGCCCGGCACCACGGGGAGCGTCAAAAAG
Organism: uncultured Fibrobacterota bacterium; assembly: GCA_964586285.1. GTDB lineage: Bacteria > Fibrobacterota > Chitinivibrionia > Chitinivibrionales > CAYFVL01 > CAZPHU01. The sequence goes on from CAZPHU010000072.1 coordinate 3,457, forward strand.
CTGCAAGGGGATACAAAGATGTTAATTTGATGGCCATGCGTGCTTTGGCACGGGGAGGAGTTCTGTTTACCTTCTCGTGTTCCCAGGCTGTAGACAGCAGTCTTTTTCGTCAGATCTTATTTGGAGCAGCAATCGATGCCGGAAGAAAGGTCCAACTTCTTCATACACTTAGTCAGCCTTCCGATCATCCGGTTAATATAGCTCACAGGGAAGGTGAATATCTCAAAGGGCTGATTCTTCGTGTTATCTAGGGTATTTAGAGGCAATACGAGGGTTTGTTCGGCGAAATAGGTATGGAATAGAAGAAAAACTACCGTATGCCCTATTCAATCACATATATTATCATTAAGAAAAGCGAATAGAAGAAATACTTGACAGCGCTTTTTACACATTTTAATTTCTTTTATCTCGCGATTCGTGTCGGATTTTATTCCCGACAGAGGATTACCTCATAGCGACTCGTTTGGTTTCAATCCAATTCCAATATCTTGTAATTACATCGGCCGAGCACATTATCACGTTAGTTGGAGCGTTTACGTACCGATCTTAACAGATTTTTGCGCACAGACTCGTCCTTTGAACTGCGAAAGCGAAGCTTTAATAAAATATAGAAATAATGGAAGGCAAGTTTTTTGATATGCTGTGTACGGTGAATCTCTTTCGCCTATGTCAGTTATAGTGAAGAACCAATCCCACCTTTTACACAATCCTCCTATTAAACAGAGGTATAATGATGAATGTTGTCGAACTCAAAACTAAGTCGATGACCGAACTGAATGATTTGGCTGTAAGCCTGAACATCGGTGAGCACAGGCACCTGAATAAACAGGAGCTGATCTTTAAAATTCTGGAAGGCGAAGCGGCCAAGAATGGACAGATGTTTGCCGAAGGTGTTCTGGAGATCATGCCTGACGGGTTCGGTTTTCTCCGCTCGCCTACCAACAGTTATCTGAGTGGGCCGGATGACATCTATGTGTCGCCGTCTCAGATAAAAAGGTTTCACCTGCGAACCGGTGATACTGTTTCAGGGCAGGTTCGTCCGCCAAAAGATTCGGAACGGTACTTCGCGCTTCTTCGTGTGGAGATGATCAATTTCGAAGATCCTGAAGAATGCAAGAAGAAAATCAATTTTGATGATCTGACGCCACTTTTCCCTGAAGAGCGTTTCAATATGGAATATGATCGCAGGGAGTTGTCGACACGGGTAATGAACCTGTTTACGCCAATCGGTAAGGGGCAAAGGGGGCTGATTGTAGCTCCGCCGCGCACAGGTAAAACTGTTCTTCTCAAGAATATCGCCAACGCTATTTTGCATAATCATCCCGATGTAATTCTGATCGTTCTGCTTATCGATGAACGTCCCGAAGAGGTTACAGATATGCAGCGTTCGGTCAATGCCGCCGAAATTATCAGCTCCACATTTGATGAACCCGCGGAAAGACATGTCGTTGTGGCTGAGATGGTAATTGAGAGAGCAAAAAGATTGGTGGAACACAATCGGGATGTTGTGATTCTTCTGGACAGTATTACACGTCTTGCACGAGCGCACAATACTGTTGCTCCTCACTCAGGTCGAATTCTTTCAGGTGGTGTTGATTCTCAGGCGCTCTACAAGCCCAAGCGCTTCTTCGGAGCAGCTCGTAATATCGATCGCGGGGGAAGCCTGACGATAATCGCAACAGCTTTGATTGAAACTGGAAGCCGTATGGATGAGGTTATCTTCGAGGAATTTAAAGGGACGGGTAACATGGAGCTGGTTCTGGACCGCAAAATTGCCGACAGAAGAATATTTCCGGCTATCGATCTTATGCGTTCGGGTACCCGTAAGGAAGAGCTTTTGATGAGTCAGGAAGAGCTTAATCGTATGTGGATTTTAAGGAAATTCCTGTCCTCTACAGCACGTGCTCCAATCGAAATGATGGAGTTTATGAAGGATAAAATTTCAAATACTAAGACAAACCAACAGTTTTTGGAGTCAATGAACAGCTGAGGAATCGGAAATGCATATTGCCGTTTTGGGATGTGGAAATATGGGACGGGCAATTATCAATGGTGTACTTGCCGACCAACCTCACATAAAAATAACCGCCTATGACAAGGAAGTTCAAGCTACCGATCTTTTACCTGATGTCGTGACGGTTAAAGACCCAAATACCTGGTTTGACACCCGAGATCTACCCCGGGCGATTCTTTTGGCGGTAAAACCACAGGACATTCAAACCGCTTGCGCAAAGCTTGCCGCCGATGCCGGCGAACGGGCGAAAAATGTGCTTTGGATTTCGATTGCCGCAGGGGTAAGTGTCGCGCGTCTATCGCAAAGCCTGGGTAAAGAGCCGGCCATTTGCAGAGTGATGCCAAATGCTCCTGCACTCATTGGTGAAGGGATTTCGGCTTATGCATTGAATCGATTCTGCGGGCCGGAGGATGCTCAGGTGGTTGAAAACATCATGGGTTCATGTGGAAAAGTAATCTCCGTGGCGGAGAATTTACTGGATGCGGTAACCGGGTTATCCGGAAGTGGACCTGCGTACGTTTTTAAATTCATTGAAGCGTTGATTGAAGGTGGGATAACAGCCGGCCTATCTGCCCAAACTGCTCGCGAGTGTGCCGTACAGACAGTGATTGGAGCAGCAAAAATGGTTCAACAAACAGAGGCTGAACCCGCTAAGCTCAAGCATCAGGTAATGTCCCCGGGAGGAACAACCACGCACGGGTTACTTGCACTGGAGAAGAACAACTTTGCCTTTTCTGTCATGCAAGCCGTTCTTGATGCAACTAAACGATCACGTGAGCTTGGATAATCAACAAAAATTCATGAATTATGCGTTAGGGGGGTAATTTTTGAGATTATCTGGTTTTAGAATTTTGGCTCTAATAACAATCGTTATAAGCCTGAAGGGTTATTCAAATTCTAATATGCCCTTAAGCGCGGGAAACGAAGCGCCGACTTTTTCGCTGCCAACTCCCGAAGGCAACCGGGAGGCATTAAGCGTTTGGTGTGGAGACAGGCTTTCAAAGCCGTATATCAACGATCGCCCTCATACCGTCATACTAAGTTTCTGGGCCACTTATTGTAAGCCCTGTAAAAAAGAGATACCTGAACTTATCAAATTCCAGGAGAGATTCAGGGATCGGGATGTAAAAACTTTCCTCATCAGCATAGACAAACAAGGTGCGCAGGCGGTAAATCCCTATATGAAAGAGAATAAAGTGACTCTTCCCGTTTTACTCGATCCATATCGACGTACTGCCGAAAGATACAATGTAAAGGCCCTTCCCGCCCTATTCGTAATTGCTCCAGACGGAACTATCAAATATTCTTCGGTAGGATACAGAAAAGAAATAGCACTGGACAGCTTGCTGTCGGAGGTGGTCAATGCGGTAAGTGAGAAGAGAGATGTTGTTGAACCAGAAATAACAAAATATCCCGCTGAAGAGATACGAATAAGCGATGGTTCCGCTAAAAGAGAGCGGAAAACCGAAAAATCATCGAATGATCGTATCCCTGGGGGCTCCCATAACCGGTATTTGATAAAACCCCGGGATAAATGGAGGGCTGTTGCACAGGTCGAATGTGGATACTCTATTCAGGAAGTTGCTGATGAGCTTAATGTGGAGGTCGATGAGGTGCGGGCATGGTATGAAGAGCTAAAAAGTGCCGCTCTTGAGGTTTGGAAAAACAGCGGAGCGGCAAAAGGGAACTAAAGTTTCTGTTACAAATGAAAAAAGGCGCTCAAGGCGCCTTTTTTCAAACTATATCGGAATTATATGGTAATCACACGGCATTCTGCTGATTCCGCTCGATGAATCGGTCGTTTACTCGGCTGCGCAACTCTTTCGATGCCTCGAAAACCGGTTTGTAACCTGCTTCAACCTCAATATGCTCATTAGTACGAGGATTTCTGGCGGTCCTTGCTTTCTTCTCCTTAATTTTGAACCTTCCAAAGCCGCGGATTTCAATGTTTGTCCCTGATTGAAGGGCTTGGGATACCGCATCAAGAAAACTTTCCACAACAATCTTTGTATCTACCTGTGTTAAACCTGTAGCATCTGAAATCCGCTCGACCAAATCTTTTTTTGTGATATTCGCCATAATTAAAAATCTCTACCTGAATGGAAACTGGTTTTGTAGCTTAGGGTAATCAATCGAATACTGAAGAACAAAATAAATCCTATACACTTAAGAATATATCCTTAAACACCTGTCGGTCAAGTCTTTTTTTGTCGGAACTTCTTCTTTAACAGGCAATTGCGTTAATTTATACGGTTTTGTAATAAAAGCAGCTTGTGTTTTGCTATATCATCAAGCGCATCGATGCGCAAAACTTTGCGATAGCTTTGCATTGTCTCCTCGTACTTCCCCAGTCGCTCATAAGCCACAGCAAGCTGTAACAGGATGCGTATGTTGTCTTGATCGCTCGTGTGGGCTTTTTCAAGATAATGCACGGCTTCACGAAGCATGTTGTTGCCAAGAGAAATCATGCCGATTCGGAAGTTTGCACTGATGTGGTCCTCTTTCAACTCGACCGTGTGCTTAAAGGCTCTGAGCGCCTCGGCTGTATTGTTGAAGACAGCGTAAAAGAGTTCGCCCAAATTGTAGTAAGTATTGTAATCGTAGGGGTTTAGTGCAAGTGATGTTTCGTATGACTTTTGTGCGGCGGAAGGTTGCTGAAGGTAATAATAGCACATCCCGAGTCTCGAATGAGCTTTTGCATTAAGCGGCTCATTGGCAAGAACTCGTAAAAGATAATCACGTGCTGTAACATAATCGCCGCGCTTGCAATCCGGTTTATTCATAATATATCTGGCAAACTGGTACCATGCCTCGGTATAGGTAGAATCTATTTCCAGAGCATCCATAAAGTAGCGGGCGGCCAATGGAGAGCCGGGCTTCACAGTCGCTTCGATCTGACCCAGAAAACATGCAGCTTCCACATTCTTGGGATTTTCTTCCATGCATCGTCTCAGGTTGTTGATACTCTCTTCTGTCCTATTGCCGTGGAAAAGAGCCATCCCGTATCTGGCTTTAACCAGACCGTCTATACTGTCGTTATTGTCATTTTGCAATAACTTCTCAAAAAGTATTATCGATTCTCTAAAAAGTCCGCCTTCCATATAAGCTGTTGCCAGAGATAATGAAGATTCTTTCTCACCGGGATTGTTTTCCAGGATACGTATATAGTGCGGTATTGCTTTTAGGGGCTGGTCGGTTGAGGCAAAGTGCTTGGCCGCATAACGGTGTGCCTCCATATCAACCGGTAAAAGAGACGAATTGGAATTACCCGCAGCAGATAGAGTATGCAGCTGCGAGGCTGCATTTCGCTGTCTGGTGCGAGATAGGATCCAAACCGCCCCCACGCTGCATGCACTTAGAATGAAGCTTGTGATAAAGACCCAGAGCAGAATCTGGCGCTCTTTTTGCGAGAGACCAAGTCTCTTAAGAGATTGCACCGTAAATTTCATGAAATCCAATTCGCAGAGATAGTTTGAACCTCATTTCTTATTATTACATTATCGGCTTAACAGAGCAATTCCTTAACACTACAATTTTTTTTGCCGTAAGAAAGAAAAAACCTTGACTTAAGCAAGCAAAACAAGTAAATTATTAGCACTCTCTTAAGGTGAGTGCTAAGCGTTACTTGAAAATACGCGTGCTGCAATTTTTACAATACTCTTACAATATTACAACAGGAGGAAGATATGAATGTGAAACCATTGGCAGACCGTGTGATCGTTAAGCCGCTCGAATCGGAGGAGAAAACCGCCGGTGGTATTATCATCCCGGAAAATGCTAAAGAGAAGCCTCAGACGGGTGAAGTGGTTGCGGTTGGTTCCGGTAAAATTGCCGATAACGGGCAAAAAATTGATATGACTCTTAAAGCCGGTGATAAGGTCCTTTATGGAAAGTATTCCGGTACAGAGGTAACAATTGAAGGAACCGATTATTTAATCATGCGCGAAAGTGATGTTCTTGCTGTACTGTAACGGGTAATAAAAAAACAAATAAAGAAATTCAGATACATTAAAAAGGAGAAATGCACCATGGCTGGAAAACAGTTGGCCTTTAATACAAGTGCACGCGATAAGTTGCTTCGCGGTGTAGACGCTCTTGCGAATGCGGTTAAGGTTACCCTCGGTCCGAAAGGACGCAATGTTGTTCTGGATAAGAGTTTTGGTTCACCGACTGTAACAAAAGACGGAGTTACTGTCGCCAAGGAAATCGAGCTGGAAGACAAGTTCGAGAACATGGGGGCGCAGATGGTTAAAGAGGTCGCATCCAAGACCAGTGATGTCGCGGGTGACGGAACTACAACCGCAACGGTTCTTGCGCAGGTTATAGCTCGCGTCGGTCTCAAAAACGTAACTGCGGGTGCCAATCCAATGGCTATCAAACGAGGAATAGATAAGGCTGTTCGTGCGGTTGTCGATCAGTTGATGAAGGACTCGCAGACGGTCTCAGGTAAAAAAGAAATTGCTCAGGTTGGTGCGATTTCCGCCAATAACGACAAGGAAATTGGCGACCTTATTGCCGATGCGATGGAAAAGGTCGGTAAAGACGGTGTGATTACAGTAGAGGAAGCAAAGGGAATCGAAACGAATCTCGAAGTCGTGGAAGGGATGCAGTTTGATCGTGGATACCTCTCTCCTTACTTTGTTACCAATCCTGAAACCATGGAAACGGTGATGGATGAGCCGCTTATTCTGATTCACGACAAAAAAATCAGCGCTATGAAAGATCTGCTGCCTCTTCTGGAAAAGGTTGCCCAGATGGGTAAGCAGCTTCTGATTATTGCTGAGGATGTAGAGGGTGAAGCGCTGGCGACACTTGTTGTCAATAAGCTGCGTGGAACGCTCAAAATCGCAGCTGTTAAAGCTCCAGGATTCGGTGATCGTCGCAAAGCAATGCTTGAAGATATCGCAGTGCTTACCGGTGGTATTCTGATTAGCGAAGAAGCTGGCTTTAAACTGGAAAATACCACGGTTGATTCATTGGGCTCTGCAAAGCGCATAACGATTGAGAAAGAAAACACCACGATTATCGAGGGTGCAGGCAAAGCCGAAGATATTAAAGGACGTGTTAATCAGATCCGTCGTCAAATCGAGGAAACCACTTCCGATTACGATCGCGAAAAGCTTCAGGAACGTCTGGCTAAACTCGCCGGCGGAGTTGCTGTTATAAATATCGGTGCAGCAACCGAGACTGAAATGAAAGAGAAGAAGGCACGCGTTGAAGATGCGCTTCATGCAACCCGTGCTGCAGTTGAAGAAGGGATCGTTGCAGGCGGTGGTGTTGCTTTGATTCGCGCAAGCAAAGTGCTGGATGATATCAAGCTTACCGGCGATGAAAAAGTCGGTGTAGATATTATCAGACGTGCTATCGAAGAGCCGCTTCGCATGATTGTTGCCAACTCGGGCCAGGAGCCTTCGGTTGTAGCTAATGAGGTGAAAAATGGAAAAGGTGCTTTTGGTTACAATGCATACACAGAGGAATACGAAGACTTGGTGAAGGCCGGTGTCATAGACCCGACCAAGGTCACTCGTACAGCACTGGAAAATGCAGCCAGTATAGCATCACTTGTTTTGACAACGGAATGCATAGTTTCCGAAAAGCCCAAAGAAGAAAAAGAATCCGCCGGTGCTCCCGATATGGGCGGCATGGGTGGTATGGGCGGCATGGGCGGTATGGGTGGAATGATGTAATCCAGCCCCTGTGTACCTGTTCAGAAATGCCATGGGGGCAAAAATGTTCCCATGGCTTTCGTGGTTTGAATAGTATTTATGAATATGGAAAGAACTCAACGATTAACCGAAAGAGAAGATCGGATTCTTCAAACGATAGTCCGTAATTACATTCTCAGCGCCAATCCGACAAGCTCAAGATTTATTGCCAAGCAGCCGGGTTTTAAATTGTCGGCTGCGACTGTCAGAAATGTAATGGGTGATCTGGAAGAGAAAGGCTTTATCACTCACCCGCACACATCGGCGGGACGTGTGCCCACGGACAAGGGTTACCGATATTATGTTGACCATGTAATGGAGACGGAATACCTGACTCCCGTGTTGCGCAACAGTATAAAAAAAGAGTTGCAACGAATCGACCCTTCCGATCTGCACGTCGTAATGGAAGCGACTTCACGTGCATTAAGCAGGGCGACCAGGCAGTTGGGGATAATTCTCGCCCCTCGACTACGTAGCGCGGTGTTCCGTCATGTGTATATTCATGAGATTGGAATGGGACGTTTTTTGATGAATTTGACCATAGACAGCGGTTTTGTCAAAACCGTGGTCGTGGAAATCAATTCTCAGATAAAACCCGATCAGCTTTCGCTCGTGTGCGGGATTATAAACGAGAGATTTCAGGGCATGACCTTACTTGATATGTGTGAGGCAGGGGAGCAGGCATTCGCGGATATTGAAAAGTGCCGTTTGGGAGTGATCCGTTTGTTTGTCCCTTCAATAAAAAGAATAATTGCCGAAAGTGACAGTGAGGAAGTTTATACCCAAGGCGAGACAAACATCTTATTGCAGCCTGAGTTTTTCGATAAAGAAAAGGTAGGGGCAATAATAGAGATCTTAGAAGAAAAGAATCTTTTGATGCACCTGGTTGATACCCAGTCAAGTGAAAGTGGGCGGGTAATCGTTACGATTGGGGGCGAAATTGAGAATGGCCAGTTCAGTTCATTCAGTATTGTTAAAACTAGATATCAGATCGGGAATATGGAAGGAAGCTTGGGGGTGATTGGGCCAAAAAGGATGCACTATCCTCTCCTGGTTTCAGCTGTAGAATATACCGCGCGTACACTCGATGAACTTTACTCATAAATGTGAAGAAATTCAGCTAGAGGTAGAGTATGGCAAAGAAAGAACCAAAGCAAAACGACATCAAAGAAAAAAAGCCGAAACAAGAAGAACCTCAATTTCATGAGGATTCTAAGAAGGCTTCCGAAGCTAAACCTGAGAAGGAAATTACGGAAGGTGGCGAAGAGAAGCTGGTTGCAGAGGAGAATGTTCAGGAGCAAATCGAGAAAGAAGAAGAAGAATCCTTTGACAGACTCAAGCTCGAACTTGATTCTCATAAAGAACGTTATATACGTTTAATGGCGGAATTCGACAACTATAAACGCCGTACTGCACGGGAATTTGAGAAGCTGGTTGAGTCGGCTAATGAGAAGCTGATGGTTGAGCTGATTGAAATTCGTGAGAATTTTGACAGAGCTGTAGCCGCAGGCGAAAAGCACTCGGATTTCGAGCAGTTCTATAACGGGATTAAATTGATTTTTAATAAATTTGACGGTGTTCTGTCTAAAAACGGACTTGCTCCATTTACTGAAATTGGGGATGAATTTAACCCAGAGTTGCATGATGCGATGATGAAGATTCCTAACGAAGAGATACCCGAAGATCATATTGTTCAGATTTACGAAAAAGGATACCGTTTGAAAAATCATGTTGTAAAGCATGCTAAAGTGATTGTCTCAAGCGGAAAAGAGCAAACGGCTGATGCGGAAAAGCCGGAATAGTCTCGGAAAAGTATGCAAACTTTGAAATACAACCTGAAGGAGTAGGCTATGGGAAAGATTATTGGAATTGATTTGGGAACGACAAACTCCTGTGTCGCAGTTATGGAGGGCGGAAAGCCGGTTGTGATACCCAACCCGGAGGGTGGAAGAACAACCCCTTCGGTTGTTGCCTTTACGAAGGGTGGCGAGCGTCTCACAGGGTCAATCGCTCGGCGACAGGCAATAACCAATCCCGACAATACGATATTTTCGATTAAGCGATTTATGGGACGTCGTCACAGCGAGGTCGAGAGTGAAGAAAAAATCGTGCCCTATAAGATTGTGGGTGGACCACAAGAGCTTGTAAAGGTACAGGCTAATGATAAGGAGTTTACACCGCCTGAGATTTCCGCAATGATACTTCAGTACCTCAAAAAAGCAGCCGAAGACTATCTTGGTCAGGAGGTTACGGAGGCGGTGGTTACGGTGCCTGCCTATTTCAACGATTCACAACGCCAAGCAACCAAGGACGCCGGTCGAATCGCCGGTCTGGATGTAAAACGTATCGTTAACGAACCTACGGCAGCTTCTTTGGCATATGGTCTGGAGAAAAAAGGCAACGAAATAGTGGCAGTATACGACCTTGGAGGAGGTACATTCGACATTTCCATATTGGAAATTGGTGAAGGTGTATTTGAAGTAAAAGCCACTAATGGTGATACACATCTTGGTGGAGACGATTTCGATCAAAAATTGATCGACTATATTGCGGAGGAGTTTAAAAAAGAAAACTCGATTGACCTTCGCCAAGACCGTATGGCTTTACAGCGGCTTAAAGAAGCGGCTGAAAAAGCGAAATGTGAGCTTTCTACGGCCGTGCAGACGAATGTAAATCTCCCGTTCATTACCGCAGATGCAAGTGGTCCGAAACATCTCGATGTAACAATCACCCGCGCCAAATTTGAATCGCTTGTCGCAGACCTGATTCAAAGATCAATTGATCCTTGTAAAAAAGCAGTTGCTGATGCGAAGGTAAGTCTAGAAGATATAAAAGAGATAATACTGGTTGGGGGATCTACTCGTGTTCCTGCCGTGCAGCAGGCAGTAGAAAAGTTTTTCGGCAAAGCGCCACATAAGGGGGTAAATCCCGATGAGGTAGTAGCGGTGGGTGCAGCGATTCAGGGGGCTATTCTGGGAGGTGATGAATCAGTTAAAGATGTGTTACTGCTCGATGTTACACCGCTTTCGCTCGGTATCGAAACCTTGGGTGGTGTTATGACTAAACTGATTGAGCGCAACACTACTATTCCTACCAAGAAAAGCCAGGTTTTTTCAACGGCGGCAGACAATCAAACCGCTGTTTCCATTATGGTATATCAGGGTGAGCGTGAGATGGCGGCTCATAACCGTTTACTTGGTAAATTCGATTTAGTTGGACTTCCACCGGCACCAAGAGGCGTTCCACAGATTGAAGTGAGTTTTGATATCGATAATAATGGTATATTACATGTATCTGCAAAAGATTTGGGTACCGGAAAAAGCCAGCAAATTCGAATAGAATCTTCAAGCGGTCTTTCTGAGGAAGAAATCCAAAAAATGGTGAAAGATGCAGAAGCAAATGCTGAAAAAGACAAACAGGAGCGGGAGAAGGTTGATGTAAAGAATCAAGCCGATCAACTAATTTTCCAGACCGAGAAGACATTATCAGAGGCGGGCGACAAAATATCAGATGAAGATAAATCGAAAGTTACTTCGGCATTGAATGATTTGAAAGAGAAGGCTAAAGGTGAGGACATTCAGGCTATTAAGGATAGCATGGATGCGTTGGTGAAATCCTCACATAAAATGGCAGAGGAAATGTATAAGCAGGCACAGGCTCAGGGTGGTGCTCAGGATCAGGCCGGGCCACAATCGGCACCTGGGGGGGGCGCGGCTGGGCAGCAAACCGATCAGTCGGGCGGTAAAGATAAAGGTGACGGTGCGGTAGAGGCCGATTTTGAAGAGGTCGATGATAAGTAAATCACCATTGATCTTTATAATGCCGTAAAGAAATGATGCTTCGGAGTAGCAACCACTACTTCCGAAGCACAATTTTAGCATCATCGAAAGTTTGTCGCCTGGAAATGCGAAAAACAGGATTAGAGGTATTATGCCTAAACGTGATTATTATGAAGTTCTTGGTCTTAGCAAGGGCGCAAGTGAAGACGAGATAAAGAAGGCGTATCGTAAACTGGCTGTTAAATACCATCCGGATAAAAATCCGGGTAATAAAGAGGCCGAGGAAAAGTTTCGTGAGGCTACGGAAGCTTATGAAATACTAAAAGATACCAAAAAGCGTGCTCAATATGACCAGTTCGGACATGCGGCTTTTGAACAGGGAGCTGGGGCCGGTTATGGAGGTTTCGGCGGTTATGGAGGCGGTTTTGATATCTCCGACGCATTGCGTGCTTTTATGAATGATTTCGGAGGTGAGTCAGTATTTTCCGATTTGTTCGGATTCGGAGGAGGTACAAGAGGACGGAGAGGGCGTACGGGAGGCATGCGCGGAAATGATCTTCAGATTCGGCTCTCTCTGACCCTGCAGGAAATCAGCACGGGGGTTCAAAAGACTCTGAAAGTAAAACGTAAGGACAGGTGTCCGACCTGTAAAGGTTCGGGTTCCCAAAGCGGGGATAAAAAGACCTGTACGCAGTGTGGAGGAGCCGGACGCGTGCGACAGGTAGCAAATTCTTTTTTCGGGCAGGTTGTGCAGGAAACCGTATGCCCGAAATGTCGAGGAGAAGGTCAGATCATACAGGATCCTTGTCCTACTTGTGGAGGCACCGGTAGGGATGCAGCGGAAACAACAGTAAGTGTAGATATTCCTGCCGGTGTAGCGGAAGGTAATTATCTTTCTGTTTCCGGTAAAGGTGATGTCGGGCCAAATGGAGGGCCTGCCGGCGACCTCATTGTGCTTATTCAAGAGAAGAAGGATGATTTTTTTGAGAGACATGGAATAGATCTTTTCTGCGAGATTGATATCACATTTTCGGAAGCTGCCCTGGGTACGGCTAAAACGGTTCCTACTTTGGACGGTAAAGTAAGTCTGAAGATTCCTGCCGGAACTCAGTCTGAAAAGATTTTTAGATTACGCGGAAAAGGGTTGCCTGTACTTCATGGCTCCGAAAAGGGCGATCAACTTGTAAAAGTACACGTTCGAACGCCTCAAAAAATCTCGAAAGAAGAGAGAGATTTGTTCGAAAGGCTGGCGCTAGTCGAGAAAAAACCAAAAACCGTCTTTGAGCGCGCAAAAGATATGTTCACCTGAAAAATTTCGCTGTTATGGGAAAAAGGAGGCTTAATGTCTCCTTTATTTTATTAGTATTCAAGAGACGAGAGTGTCTCTCTAATATTCCTCAATTCCTTTTGTACTTCTTCCGGGCTACTTTCCCTTTCTTCCAGTTGATCAAGCGACTTCTCAATATTTTTGAATATAGCCCTGTATTTATCAACAACCGCATTGCATTGTATGGTCAGGTCTCGCATCTGGCGTTCTTCCCGAAAAGCAAGGTGGGTGTTTAATTTTCCCCGTTTGAGCTGGGAGGCCCATTTCTCAATTTTGTATATGGGCACAGCAACTTTTCTTGATGAAAACATCCCTATGCCCAAGGCGATGAGCATTGTCACTGTTTGAGCAGTTATTATGGCCGGAAGAATAAGGCCAAGAATGCTGTGCAGCGCAAGGTCATCTGTAATGTTGTTGCTCATATAGTAGAAACTGCCGCCCTGCGATTGAGCGTTATAAACAAGAGAGAGGATCACTGTCGTCAGAAGAACAGAGATAAGAACGATTAGAAAAGTTTTTCCAATAATCGCAAACTGAATGGATCGTTTTATGAAGAAGTTGGTAAACGGTTTTCGAATATTTTGCTCAGTCATATACTACTCCTGTTTCAGAAAAACTTCTATATTAGATAAAATATCACTTTTCACTCTTCATACATATATACATCTTCAATAAAGTACAGTATTGTGCGGTATGCGCACGAATTATTTTTCACTACTATGGATAAAATCGCTATCATTGATTTTGGTGGTCAATACACCCACTTGATTGCCAATAGAATTAGAAGACTGGGTGTTTTCTCAGAAATAGTCTCCTCAGATATCTCCCCTTCGGATCTTGCCAAATATAAGGGGATTATTCTTTCCGGCAGTCCTCACAGCGTTCTGGAAGAAAGAAGCCCTAACGTACATATCGGCATTTTCCAGCTGGGTATACCGATATTAGGTCTTTGTTACGGTCATCAGATCATGGCCAAATCTCTTGGCGGTACGGTATGCCAGGGATTACGGCGAGAATACGGAATCGCAAAGATAAAAATAGAATCTGATTCGGCGATTCTGAAAGATTTTCAAGGAATTCAGCAGATTTGGATGAGTCATGGTGATGCGGTTGATGTCTTACCGTCCGGGTTTAGAGTTTTAGGCTCTACACCAGATTGTGTTAATGCTGCTGTTGGTGACGAGACTAGACATTTCTATGGGCTTCAGTTTCATCCCGAAGTTACAGACACCCCCAACGGGATAAAAATTTTATCTGCCTTCATCGATATATGTAAGGTAAAAAGAGAATGGGATCCAAATGGCTTTTTGTCAGAAATATCCCAAAACCTTCGAAGGGATTGCGGTAATCGAAAAGTATTTCTTCTTGTATCCGGCGGTGTGGATTCGACGGTAGCTTTTACCCTTCTAAACGAGGCGCTTGGTCCGGAACGGGTCTTGGGACTACACATTGACAACGGTTTAATGCGTCACTGGGAGTCGCTTGATATTGCTGAATATATGGAGGCTCATGGTTTTCACAATCTGCATTCGGTGGATGCCGGTAAGGAGTTTCTGCAGGCTCTGGAAGGGGTTTGGGACCCGGAGCAGAAAAGGGTTATTATCGGTAATACTTTCCTTTCCGTTCAAAAGAACGAACAGAAGCGGTTAGGTCTTAATACCGATGAATGGCTCCTCGGGCAGGGAACAATTTATCCCGACACAATAGAAAGTGCCGGTACTCAGCATGCGGACAAAATAAAAACTCATCATAACAGGGTAGACATTATTCTTGACCTGATCAAAAAGGGGCTTGTTATTGAGCCCTTGGCTCAATTGTATAAAGATGAGGTCAGAATGCTTGGCGAGAAGCTGGGGCTGCCTAAAAAACTGGTATGGAGACATCCTTTCCCGGGGCCAGGACTGGGGGTTCGCACGCTTTGCTCGGATGGGACGCCTGTAGAGATGTCAGTGGATACAGGGGATCAGGTAAGGCGTTTGGCTGCCGAATCCGGCTACGAAGGCTATGTATTACCGGTGCGAAGCGTAGGAGTCCAAGGGGATGGGAGAACCTATGCACATCCGGCATTGCTTACCGGTGAACGAAATTGGGAATGCCTGGAACAAGTTTCGACAAGTATCACCAACAATGTATCCGGCATAAACAGAGTCGTGTTTGGGATTAGCCTGCAGGAGCCGGTTGGGTATCGCCTTATTGAGGGGTACGTTACAAAAAAAAGGCTGGATAAACTGCGAAAGGTCGACAACATTGTAACCGAGACGCTTTATGATACAGGTGAGTACGAGAAAATCTGGCAAATGCCTGTTGTCCTGCTTCCTCTTGTTAATAGTCGAGGCGGCGAATGCGTGGTTTTGCGCCCGATTCGTTCGCAGGAGGCAATGACCGCACGGTTTGTTCCTCTTTATGATACCACCATCTCAAAAATTGTGAATCAAATCGAAAAGATCGAAGGAATAGGGGATATCTTCTTTGATATTACTCATAAACCGCCTGGTACAATCGAATGGGAATAACCGGTTGCTTTTGGCAACGGATATGTCGGTCTTTTTGATTTTGTTGGAATGATATATAAAGAAAAATGTTCTTTTTTTAAAAAAAGCTACGCAAATACACGCATAATCGTGTAAATTATGTAGGTATGTTGCTGAAAAATTTCAACATGAGCAAATGGGCGGGTGTTTACCTGATGACAAAATTATTAAACGCATCAGCCCAAAACCGTTACAAAGGAATATTGTCGCCATCACAATAAAGCGCAGCCGTATTTCGTAGAACATTTAAATGTTTGTCTTCGCGGAAGTGAAAAAATGCTTGCGCTTTAAAGCGAACAACAATTTAATTAGTGAAGAAGGCCAACCGGACAGGGTGCAGGGGGAACATCCGAAGGTAGCAGAAACTTGACATAATTTTTCAATGAAGTTATTTTCGTATCTGCCATTTACTTGAACTCCCTTTCTCTGAGCTCTATAGAAGTTTCTGATTTTTTCAAATTTAAGCCCTTTAATAAGACGGGATTATGTCCACACGATCATTACCTTTACTATTACTAGGCGTTCTTTTGTTTTGGGCGCCAAGAATCGATGCCGGAAGAAAACTTGTTGTTCCTCATGACTTCCCGAGCATACACATTGCTCTTGGTGAAGCTGATGAGGGAGACACGGTTTACGTCGTTAATGGGGTATATAAAGAAAATATAGCCCTTACCGACAATGTTGTGTTGTTGGGCCAGGATATGGTAAAAACCATTATCGACGGACGACGAAAAGGGCCCTGTATAATCGGTGCCGACGGGGCTGTGATATCCAATTTCACTATCCGAAATGGTACAACGGGGATATTGTGTAAAAATACGCGCCCCATAATTGAGCGCAACCTGATTATCGATAATAAAGGCGCGGGAATTCATGCATTGATTTCTCTCCCCGATATCAGGAACAATGTTATTTCTCACAATGAATGGACCGGCATATTTCTCGAGTCGGTCCGGGGAACTCGCACGGCTATAGACCACAACGTCATCCTGGAAAATGGATATTGCGGCATATTTGCCGCCCACCGCACCGAGGTTCTGGTGCGCAACAATGTCATGTTTCGCAATAAGCAGTACGGGATTTATGTCGCTCCGGGAGCAAAACGAACCCGTATCATTTACAACAACATTTACAATAATCGTC
>CAZPHU010000073.1:0-7787 GCA_964586285.1 uncultured Fibrobacterota bacterium
AGCTTCGCCTGAGCCCGCAAAGGCATTCCAGAAGAAGAGTTTTTCCCGAACCGGTGATCCGGACGGCAAAATGGTGATCCTGACGGCAAAATGGTGATCCTGACGTCGAAACTGGTGATCCTGACGTCGAAACTGGTGATCCTGACGTCGAAATTGGTGATCCTGACGTCGAAATTGGTGATCCTGACGAGCAAAATGGTTGATCCTGACGGCAAATCGTTGATCCGGACGGCCAAATGAGTGATCCTGACGTCAAAATCGGTGATCCAGACGACCAAAATGTTTGATCCTGACGGCAAATCGTTGATCCAGACAACCAAATAAGTGATTCGGCGCTATTTGTCTAGGTATTTATCCTTTCTAATACCTTGATTTCTATTCTCGATTCTCCGGCTTTGCCGGACTCAGGCATAACTTCTATTTTCTCACACCAACCTTATTTATGATTGCCCTGTACAAATCATCGGAACGCGAGGAGCCGAACAGAATACTGTCGCCCATAGCTGTCACTACACGGACGCCTTCATTACCGGCGACATTGTAAGCCCTGCCTTCCCGGCCGGTCCGTATACCCCATCCACCATAATCGCGAATAGGCCTGTAAGTCACTTTTTCCGCCGTCTCTATGGCATCTATTCCAAGTTCCTGATATTTCATATGGAAAGGAAAGAAACGATAATAAATGGTTTTATCTCTTATCTTTATGGTGAGATTGGTCACCAACAACAGCAAAGGAATAAATATCGAGATGATCAGGAAGAACATGATCACCAAAAAATCCGGTGCGGGATTGTTGCCCGCGGGATTATCCATTATGATCTGCTCATAGAAGATATAAGCGTTTAGCCCTGATATCCCAAATACAATCAAATATAACCACCACGCCTTGAATCGTTGAACCTCAAAAAACTCGTTGTCGTTACTGCTCACCTGTTCCTCCTGAGTGTGTATAAACAGTTTTGAGTTAAACACGGCTGTCTTTTTCTATCATGATTTAACGGTGGGCTGGTCCGTTTGTCCATAACCCAAATGCCGCCTTCTCGACAAGCTCTCTTTTCAGGCTGCCCACAGTTTTCTGTCCAGGCTTCGATACTGTATCGCCTCAGATATGTGCGGGCTGCGGATACTCTCGGAGCCGTCCAGATCCGCTATAGTGCGGGATACCTTTAATATCCGATCATAGGCGCGTGCGGATAGCCCAAGCTTTTCGATCGCGGTTTTCAGAAGAGACTGAGATTCCATGTCCAGTTCGCAATGCTTTCGCACGTGGCGTGACTGCATATGGGCGTTACAGAATGTCTTTCTAGAGCTGGTGAAGCGTTTGAGCTGGATCTGCCTGGCCTCGATAACCTTGTCGCGCATAACCGAAGATTCCTCTCCGGGCTGTTTTTGCGCCAGCTCCTCGTAACTTAGCGCGGGTACCTCCACATGAATATCGATCCGGTCCATAAGAGGGCCGGAGATCTTGCTCATGTAGCGCTGTACCTGTTGCGGAGTGCAGGAACAATCGTGCCTGGGGTCGGTATAGTATCCACACGGGCAAGGATTCAGCGCCACCGACAACATGAAACGTGCCGGATAGGAGAGTGACATTGCGGCACGTGAAATCGTCACCCGGCCGTCCTCTAGAGGCTGCCTGAGATTCTCCAGTACGTTTTTATTAAATTCCGGCAGCTCATCCAGAAACAGTACCCCGTGATGGCTGAGACTGACCTCACCGGGGCGGGGATATGAGCCCCCACCGATAAGTCCGGCATCGGATATGGTGTGATGCGGCGAGCGGAAGGGGCGAGTGGCAAGCAGAGGGATCCCCTGCTCCAAAAGACCTGCCACCGAATGTATCTTGGTTGTCTCCAGCGCCTCATCTATTGTCAGATCGGGCAGAATCGACGGAAGCCGTCGGGCAATCATGGTCTTTCCGGAGCCGGGAGGGCCGATCAAAAGGATGTTGTGTCCTCCGGCCGCCGCAACCAGAAGCGCCCGCTTTACATGTTCCTGACCTTTCACATCGCGAAAGTCCGTCTCGTAACGTCTGGCACGGTTGAAAAGAGCGTGTATGTCGGTGGTATAAGGTTGGTGATCGTCGGGAGCCTGAAGCAGATCAATCGCATCAGCCAGACTATCAACTGGATAGATTGCCAGACCTTCGGCAACTGATGCTTCCTCGGCGTTATCTTTTGGCACAATCATGCCCGAAAAACCAAGCTCGCGGGCACAGATTGCCATCGAAAGCATGCCTTTTACCGGCTTGACCGTCCCATCCAGGGAAAGCTCACCGCACATAGCAAATCGCTCTACCGATTCTACCGCCACCTGTCCCGAGGCGATAAGCAGTCCTATTGCTATGGGAAGATCGAAGGCCGAGCCCTCCTTTTTAACATCGGCGGGGGCCATGTTTATGGTTACTTTTCTGGAGGGAAATTCGTAGCCCCTGTTTTTGATCGCCGACATCACACGTTCGCGGCTTTCTCTGACCGCCCCGTCGGGCAGACCAACGATTGTAAAGCTGGGCAGCATCTCAGAAATGTCCGCCTCTATTCCAACCTCGAAAGCATCAATACCGATTACAGCCATTGAACGCAGTTTTGCAAGCATATCCAATCCCTTTCAATGCCGTGAGATGAGACGTTTTTTTCATTTTATGAAGAATATAGGTTTTGGCCAAAACGAACAATGGACGGCAGGCTGTTTTTTTGTCTTAGCTCCATTTACCGGCCCATGTACCGATGTGGGTCGGAAAACAAAAACTCCATGTTTTTTATTTGGCAGCCGGCGGTGCAAGAAGTTATTATTTATTATGATTGTTAGAGATATTGGGCTTTTCTCGCATGAAAAAGATCCCTTCGGGTTTGTCACCCAACCGCCTGTTAAACGAATAAAAGTTTTTCAGCCGGCATCTTACGCGTTGAAATTGAATACATGATGTCAATCCCTGAGAATAGTATACCCGGTCGAAAACCGGTAAAGAACATACTGCAAGATTATCAGAGCGGTAGTGAAGATCTTGCAATCTGCCGACAGATACAGCGGGCCATGGTGCCGGCGTGTCTGCCCGCCGTTGCCGGTATCGACATGAAAGCCCTTTATATACCCAGCGAGTCGATTGCCGGAGATCTTTACGATGTTGTACTGATATCGGAAGACCTTCTCGCGATATATATCTTTGATGTCGCTCGGTGCGGGCTGGTTTCATCACTGCTCTCTGCTATGATCAAAGCAAGTTTCAGCACTCATATACGCTCGGTTCACAATCCGGCGGCGGTTATCGATCGTGTGAATGCCGACCTGCTCCGAAATATAACCGCGAGCATCTATGTAACCGCCTTTACGGCTTTTTTTGACCTTCACAACAATAAACTGACATATTGTAATGCCGGTCACCCATATCCGCTTGTGTACCGTGAAAAGAAGAAGAGTCTGACCTCCCTGAAGATCGGCGGTCCTATCCTGGGAATACTGAATAACGCCGATTTCGAAGAGGAGAGTTTGTATCTTTACCCGGGTGACTGGTTTCTCCTTTACACCGACGGGTTATACTCTCTGGTAAGCTCCGGTGATGATGCCGAAGATGGGCATCGGACACTCAGGGAGCTGCTTGTTCGAAAAAGTATCCAGCCGCCGACCTTTTTTGATTCCATACAAAAAAAGTACAGGCAGATGGTCGACGGTGGGGTAGTGTTGCGCGATGATGTAAGTGCGCTTTCGGTGGAAGTGCTGACTCAGTCCAGAAGAAATCAGCTTAAAGAAAAGCTTGGTTTCAATCGCGATGATCCTGTGTATCTTCAATTCATATCGTATTATGAGGAGATGGAACGGGCGGCAGGGAAAATTTTGCGCGACATGGATGCCGCGGGTTTTCTTGACGACAGTATCAGGAAAATGAAGATTACCCTTACGGAGCTGATGGCAAACGGTATCGGCCACGGTAACAGGGAGGATCATTCGCGTAAAGTTACAATCGGCCATATCGTCGACAAAGACAGTGCGGTGATAGCGGTTATGGATGATGGTGAGGGGTTTGATCCTCTCTCTGTTCCCGATCCTACACTGCCGGAAAATTTGGGAAAAGACCATGGGCGAGGTCTGTTTATCGTCCGTAACTACGTTGACGGAATAGAACATAACAAAAGAGGAAATCGCGTTCTGATAAGAAAATTCAACAGTTAGATTCTTGTCCGATAAAGGCACGCTTTTTCGTCGTGTTATTTGTTTATGTATTTTTTGTTTTCTAAATTCTTGATTTTTGATCCTCGATTCTCCGGCTTTGCCGGACCTGGGGGAAGGTGAATGCGAAATTCTGTAATCGGAATCGCCGGTTATATGGGCTGCGGCAAGAGTATGTGCGCATCTTTTATGCAAAAGCTTCTGGACGCGTATGTTATCGATGCGGATGCAGTTGCCAAGCAGCTGATGCAAACCGAGCCGGAGATAAGACGGATGCTTGTACAGAGTTTCGGGGATAGTATATTCGATAAGCATCAGGTAGATTTCTCTACTCTTGGGAAGCGGGTTTTCTCTGATGAAGAAAGATTGCTTCGACTAAACGCTATTGTACACCCGTTCCTTCTGGACCGACTCTGGGAGCTTGTGAGAGAGAATAACGACCGAGTGGTGGTGCTTGACGCGGCACTAATCTCTTATTGGAGAATCGAGGCGATGTTTGACTATCTGATTTGGGTGGATGCATCGGAGAGCCTTAGAGTTAAGCGCTTAGAGCAAAAGACCGATCTTTCCATTGAGCAGATACGTTCCCGTATGCAGTCGCAGCAGTCTTTGTTTACGATACCCAGGGACAAACGATGGCAAGTATTGGAAAACGAGCAATCGCCTGATGATTTACGGGAAAAGGTAGAGAAATTTATCCAGCGGCACGAAATCAGTAAAGGAGCTTGACAATGACCGCAAAGGCATGGGTGATTCTGGGGACAATGCTCTTCTTTGTTTTCTGTACAGGGGAGCAAAAGTCCGTTGATACAGTCATTGCGGTTATTGACGGCGATACGCTCAGCCGCTCCAGAGCTTTGAAGCTCGTCCCCGATACACTCGCCGACTCGGTTTTGGCGCGACGATTAGGCGCAACAATCCTGTTGTCTCATGCCAGGGGGAAGGATTCCCTTGTAAACGCAGATTGTAAAGATCTTGCCGAGCGGCTGTCCTTGACAACTAATAAAGAGTGGAGCGAGGCGGCGGCCAGACTGGTTTTTTCGGCAGGCAGGCATATATATCATGTTATCGACTCATGTAAAGAATCGTCAATGATCCGAAATCGCATAAATTCAGTCTTCGATTCGGTCGAATATAAAGGTCAATACCCGTTGAAGATCGATATGGAAAAGGCTGTCGGTTCGTCGGAGTTTTCCGATACCTCATATATTAATTACAGAAAGACACTGGCCGATGTATTCGGGGGCATTCTTCTTTTGAGCAGCCGGGAGGCTGAACTCGTAGCCGAGTTTGTGCTTGCGGACAGGGCAATAACCTCCGATGCCGCTAAGAAGAATGTAGCTGCCATGAAAGGGCTTATAGCAGGCGACGGCAGGGGAAAGGCCCAAAAGCCGCTGAAAACCGAAAAACTCGTTTCGAGAAGCCGTCAAAATATGCTCGACAAGTCGCCGGAAAACGATGAAGTAAAGCAAAGCAAACAGCAGGCGCAAAAAGACAGCCGTCTTGCTTTGAAGTATCGTGATCAGCAGTCAATACAGGATTCTATCGCCGGGCATATTCCTCAGATACAACTCCTTTACAAGAAACATCTGAAAGTGCACTCCGATATGTCCGGTATTGTTTTCGTGCGATTTGAAATTGCGCCGAATGGAACCGTTAAAAAGGCCGGCGTTAAGAATACCCAAATCAACGAGGATGATTTTATCGAACCTTTTCTGGCATATGTTAAAGAAATACGGTTTAAGCCTGTCCCCGCCAAAATAGGTTCCATGGTAATTGATTTTCCTTTTGAATTCAGTCCTGAAAACTGACGGGTTAATATAGATAAATGCTCAAAGAACATTCTTCCTTTGTTAAACAGACAATTGCGGTAGTAGATTGCATACTGCTGTTAGTGTCTTTTTATCTTGCTCATACGACGGTATCTCAGTATAAAAACCTGGCTCCTTTAACCGATTACTGGTTGATGTTCATGGGCTTTATGGCTTTTTATCTGTATTTTGCATGGACTCGATCGCTTTTTTCTATTATTCAATTTAGCTGGATACGAGGGGTCCTTGGTCGGGTAGCAATGATTTTTGTATCCGCCGGCATGTTGGGAGCGGCGATCCTTTACGCACTGCCCAATGAGGCGGACAGCCGATTGTTGTATATCGTATTTGCACTGGTTGCGTTTGTTTTGATACTTCTGGAGAAACTGGTACTCAAGCAGATATTCGTCCAGGCGCGCAAACACGATCATAATATAACTCCTGTTATTCTTTTCGGCCGGGGACGTCAGGCCGCCCAAATTGCCAAACAGATACGAAGTCACCCTGAGTGGGGATTAAGAATCACCCAGATCCTTGACATGGACATAAGCCCCGGTAAGTTTGAGAAAGTTCTGAAAACGACGTATGTGGAAGAGGTGTTTTTTTGTATTCCTCGCAAAACTCAGAATGAATCTTTTAAAGTTGATAAATACTTGCAAATTTGTGAAGAGATGGGCAGACCGGCCCGAGTGTTTCTAAATATCAATGCCGCGACACATTTTGCAAGATGGGAATATCATCAATTCATGGAACTTCCATCGGTTGTCTCCCATACCGTGGAGCTTGATCCAGACCAGATACTGTTCAAGCGTATTTTCGATGTAGTAGGGGCGCTGATTGGTTTGTTCGTGCTGATTCTGGTGTATCCCATATTGGCTGTGAGTATCAAGCTGTCCTCGCCGGGGCCGGTTTTTTTCAAACAGGTGCGAGTGGGAAGGAACGGTAAAAGGTTTATCATCTACAAATTCAGAAGCATGTATCCCGATGCAGAAGAGCGTAAGTTGGAGTTGCAGAAACAAAATGAATTATCGGGCGCGGTATTTAAGATGAAAAACGATCCCCGCATAACTCCCATAGGGAAAATCATGCGAAAACTGAGTCTGGATGAGCTTCCGCAGTTTATCAACGTACTGAAAGGGGAGATGTCCCTGGTGGGAACGCGTCCTCCTACACCCGATGAGGTAAATGAGTACGAGAAGTGGCACCACCGTCGTATCAGTACAAAACCGGGAATAACAGGTCTCTGGCAGGTGAGTGGACGTAACAAAATCAATGATTTCGACGAAATCGTGAAACTTGATCTGAAGTATATAGATTCATGGAGTATTTGGCTTGATATGGCAATTATCTTTAAGACTGTGTGGGTGGTGTTTAAAAATGACGATGCGTACTAAGATATTTCTTCTCTTTTCGGTAGTTTTTGTTTGTAGTAAATCTTCTTTCGCGGGTGTTCCTCTTGAAAACTGGCGGTTGCCTTTCTATAAAATTGCAGCCGAAAGAATGGCTTTTTACGGCTCACCAAGTGGTATGTTCTGGGACAACTTGCCACCAACGGCTCCGATTCTCGACTCGTCGTTATGGCCGGACACCGCCGATTATGCGCGCAATCACTGGCATCTGGAGCCTTCGATTTTCATGCGGCAGGAAATAGCTCCCGAAAATGAATTATCTTTTGCCGGGAGAGCATACAGCAGTTTCAGATATGGAAAGCTGAGCGTGCGCAATGTGCTGGATGTCAAGGAATCGTATCTGGATGATCCGTACTATGTATGGAAAAAGGATCGTTTCGCGGCGGGACGCATTGAGGAGGCG
>CAZPHU010000073.1:7871-8981 GCA_964586285.1 uncultured Fibrobacterota bacterium
CAATCCTTTTGCCTATGATGCTTTCGAGTGGGGAATCTGGACATCTTTTCTGGAATTTCGTCATCTGTTCGCGACAATCAGCAATAAAGGCAATAAGAACCCGCTGGTCAATGACGGGAATATCCAGGGGTACGATCGTTACCTGGTAGCACATTCACTCAATTTTATTTTGGGGTCGTGGGGTTCGGTAGGCATCTCCGAAACCGAAGTTTTCACTCGTAAACAGGGATTCCCGGATCTGACCTATCTAAACCCGGTTTCGATCTATTCGGTGATCAATACAAATGGAGAAGGCCACGGGAACCTGATGCTTGGTTTCCAGGGATGGGTACATCCGTTTTACAAACCGGTAACCCTCAAAGGGCAGGTTGTATTTGATGATTTTCAGGTTGATAATGAAGACAGTGCGGATCTGGAACCGATGCATTGGGCCATGGATGTCGGAGCGTACTGGAACGATCCTTTTCCGATCCGGCTGCCGCATCATTTGAGTTTGGAGTATCAGTACCTGAGTCGATGGATGTATACGGTCGCAAACAGCAACACCAGGCGGGGAGAGCGATATACTTATAACGGCAAAAGCCTGGGAGTTCAGGAAATCGACGGAGACAAGTTTCGCGCCGGGTTGAAAGTTTTGGGCCATGACTACTTTGCGGGCAAAATAAGCGGCGGCATCGAGCGGCGGGATACCAATACGGTCACCACCGCCTGGCCGCACGGCAATGCGGGATACCTCGGGTATCGTGAAGAAACGCCCCTGTCTCAACGAAATTCGGTAGCAACAACCATAGACCTTACTCTGGAAGGGTACGGTTATTTTAAAGATTACGCGACCGCTCACTTTACGGTTGCGCACCGGTGGATGCGGGAAAACCGCAATCGTGATTATAAGTACGATCCCCTTGTGACATTGGGCCTGACGGTTCATTACAGCGATTTTTTCCTCTTCTGGGATCGGAAATAACACATGGAAACATCCTGTTCCGCCTCAAACAGCCACTCAGGGCGGTCAAACATTTCAGTATCTCCGGAGGCAAAAAAAATACACGACCTTATAGTAGAAAACATCCGTCGTCTTGCTCCGCCGGATACAAATGTCGTAGATCACGC
>CAZPHU010000073.1:9081-19784 GCA_964586285.1 uncultured Fibrobacterota bacterium
TAGTAGAAAACATCCGTCGTCTTGCTCCGCCGGATACAAATGTCGTAGATCACGCCTTCAGCGAGCGCTATCGGGCGATTATGGATCTGCTGGAGAAATACCAGAAGGCTGTGATAAAAGAGTCGGAATTTAGGATAGCATGCGCAAAGGGATGCAGTACATGTTGTTTTCATTGGGTTGAGGATGTATACTCGTTCGAAGCGCAAATGATTGGTCAATACATTCGTGAAAACATGCCGCGGGACATGGAGCGGATCAAAAAAACATGCCGTGAAGATGAAAAGTTACTTACGATATTACAGGAGGCCGTTGACGATAAAATTCAGGAGAATTTTCAGGAGATCGAAAAAGAGGGGATCGACTCGGTAGATCTGCTGCTTGCGAGTTTCTATCAGCTCAAGCGTCCCTGTCCTTTATTGTCGGCCGGCGGAGAGTGTTCTATCTATCCGGTACGACCTCTAACCTGTCGCATATATGTAAATTTGTCGGATCCCCGCTTTTGTGATCCCCGTTACATTCATGATGATGATATCAGAACCTATCTTCTTGACATGGAGGAGGATGCGAACTCGATGCTGGACGATATTCATTCACGATTCGATATATATAACGGCGACACAGGACTTCGATCTTTGCTGATTAAATGCCTGCGGTAAACATCACCTTTCCGAAAAAATCTTTCGCTGCTGAGTTCGGACAGGCAGGATAGCCCAGGATCGGATCAGGGAATTAGAGAAAAAAATGCACCTATAAAAATAATTCGCCAAAATACTGCTTTTCTCATTCAAAGGCTAAGGCATAAAGATAAACTTTTTTGTAAAAGAGTCTTTATATGACCCTTTTGTTATTTGTGCCCTCACAATGTACACATTATTTGCGCCGCCGAACTTTCCTTCAGGAAATAAAGTAATCTCGTGGGCTCCAGTTTGCAATGATCGACTGATTTGGTGCACTTTCCTGCCGTTCAGGCTGAAATAATCGATAACCAAGTCCGCTTCCGATTTCAAATTCAGCCTGAGTGATTGCTTAGCCCATATCAGCTTCCCCGATAATGGACGAGTATTGTGATCGACGCCCACGGTTTTTCTCATGGACTCATATCCTGATGGGGTATACTTCACGACGGCATCATGATAATGCAACCATACGTTACCGTTGCCGTCTGTTTTCAGAGTCTTAAGAATGGAAGGCTTGTAAGGTATACCTTCATTACCGGTAATACTTTCCCACCCCTCCATTCCGTCGAAAACAAAAAGATCATTTGACTTGGCAATCCACATGGAGCCGTCATTTCTCCATGCCATTCCGAAAACTCTGTTGGCTGGTAAATGCCGGCTTTGTGATCCGTCAAAGTCAACTAAAAAATCACCGGCTCCAATCCAAAATCCTCCATCATCCTTAGGGAGAATGCTGGTGATCTGAGTGTAAGGAAATTTGTGCTTTAGTCTAGAATACATCTTGCATTTGTCGTCCTTGACTTCAATAACAGCGCCTAAATCGGTTCCCATGAGAACGCGGCCGTTCTCATCCCGGGCTAATGATCTTATGGATCCCGAAGATAAGCCGAAAACGTCAAAAGAGGTGGCGTATGTGAGTGTGTCATTTATGATATTGTAAATATTATAAGTTGGTTCATATTCCTTAAGGACAATACGGACCGAACCATTTTCGTCTTCATAAAAATGCTCTGAGTAGAAGCGGTATATGGAATCATGTAACATTTTCCACTTTTCCCCGTTATACTTGAAAAATTCACTGTAACCGCCGGCATATAAGTTTTTCTGTTTGTCCACAAAAAAAGAATACAGAGATCGGTTCTTCATTGCGGAGTCGTTAGCATAGGGGGTGAACGTTCCATCGTGGAGTTTATATATCTGATTCATTTTATTTCCCGCCAGCCAGCAGGTGTCATCCGCGTCCAATATTGTGTGTTTTATGTTTTCCACCGGCAGCATGCCGAAAGAATCCGGAGTGGAAAACTCCCAGCCCGTAGAGTCAAACCATGCGATTTTATCATCAAAGCCGAAAGTGACAAACCCCTCATCGTTTAGAACCATGCAAGGCCTGACATTGTACCAAATTTTGCTGCCGGACAAGTACCTGTTCCTCCAGTGGTAACCTTTTATGATGCTGGTATTGGAACTGTCGAATTGCAGCCATCCGGTATCCGCCCAACACAGGAGTTCCTCCCGGCCTACTGCCCATAATCGGTCGAGAAGGTCAAACTTGATTCGCAGTACAGGTCGGTTCCGCAGTTTCTCAGTTTTACTGCTGTCCAGGCGAATCGAATCATTATCAAGAAACCATATTTGACCGAGTGTGTCGCCAAACCACAGCCGATCGGAGCCGTCGAATGCCAGAGTACTTAATCGCAGCGTATCGGCTACAGTTATCAACGTGTCGGTCGAAAGAGTGTCATTGTCGGGGTATATGCCTGCTCGGGCTTTTTGGAGGTAAGTCCTGTTGTAGAAGGTAAGTGCATACAGATTGTTTTGGCTGTCGAAAGCGACCTGTTTAACCTGACTTCTATTATTGTCGCATTTGAATGCTGTCCAACCTGTATCTTGTCTATAAAAGAGGCTGTTTTGTTGATCGTATCCAATGCAATAGACCTGCCCGTCATTGTCTTTACACAACTCATAAGCATCGGGAATGGCAGTGTCCTCAACGGATGAGTTCTCATCGTAGGTGTAGAGTGTAGACTCATGGATCAGTCGAAAGATAGAATCATTTTCACAAACGATACTCTTAATCTCTCTTTGGCTTCCAATATTGGCTGCCGGCCGCCATTTCATTCCGTTTGTCACCTTTTCGTAAGGTACTATGCCTTCAGTCTCAGTACCAACCCAGTAAACACCGCGTTTCTGCGCGATTGCGGTAATGTGGGATGGACGAAAATAAAGTTCCCACTTGCCGCTTGTCGCGTCGGCGGCAAAAAAGAGAGAAAAAACAGTTATTGCTTTTATAAACCGACGATGCATCTTATTACCTCTTTACTGCAGTTGTATACATCTTATTACATTCGTGCTGTGTTTAGTCGATACCTTGAAGAAAATAACTCCACCCGCTGCATTTGATTTCAAAACGTTGGCCAAAGGTATGACGTGATTTCCGGAAGAATGAGTACCGGCTTTATATCCTGAGATTATTCTGCCGTTTGCACTGAATGCTTCAATATGAATATCTGATTCACCTATCAGGCTGAAGCGAATGGCATTGCCCGCAACTCGAATGTTTTTCATTTGTTCGGCAATCTTTTTAACATGTCGGCGGGTTGTATGAACGGATGCAGATGTTTTGTATGTCAATACGCCCTCTGAAGTAGCTATATAGATATTCTCATAATTATCAATCAGAAAATCATACACTGTTATTCCTTTTTGCGGATATTCACTGGTGAGAGTGAAGGTAGTGTCGGAGGCGGTATAAATTTGAATGGATGATGATGTTTGCGCCAGTATGTGCATTGTTTTGCTGCTGTCAACAAAGAAACAATTGAGCTTATCTGTTTGCAGACCACAGTTTGTAGAGTTGAACTCATGAATCATACTGCCGTCCGACATGAGCAGCCCATTTGAGGTTGCTACCCAAAGACGGTCGTATTCATCAAGATATCTGTCTTGAACTCCGTATCTGGTAAACTGCCCTTGGTCAACAAAATTAAACTCCCCATCCTTAAAGTAGACAAATGGATGTATTGTGCTCAAATTCCCACGGTCAAGGACTCTCAACCACAACCCGCCTTTGGAATCCGGTTCTCCCTGAAAACAAAGGGCTTTTGGAATGTTTACTCCGTGATAACTCCATGAAGTCCCGTCGAATCGGGCAACCCCGCTGTCGGTAACAGCCCAGACTGTTTCGCCCGGCCCGATCGAAACGTCTCTAACGTCCTCCAGATAGACATTGTTGCTGTCGCCGTAAGAGATCCATTCATTTCTTTGTGCCCATCTCCAGAGCGGTCCCGAGCTTGCCAACCACACATCGCCGTTTTCGGCAAACGCAACCGAACCTTCTATATCGGACCGCTGCATTACCGTTGAGAAAATTTTTGTCAGCGAATCACCCTCAACTTTATAAAATCCGGTATGCCCCGCAATGAACAGATCGTCTGAAAATGGATCGGGTTGCAGAAATGCCTTACAGGTGCTGAGTCCGTCGCTTTCGGAATCAAACATCTGCCAGGTGGTCCCGTCTGTTCCGGAAACAGCTATGTATCCTGCACAAAAGAGGTCTTCATCTCTATGAAGGAACCACTTGCTGCCGTTTCCATCCAATGCGACCTGAACTGTTTTCTCACATGGGATTTTGTTATGACTTAGCGTCAACTGCCTCCAGTTTTCACCGTCGAATACAGTCAAGCCGTTTCGTCGGGTGCCTATCCATGCGCGTTCTTCAGAATCGAAAACGATCGGCTGGACCCGATTGCCGGGGAGCCCGGAGTTATAACTGTCGATTGTTTCGGAGGTTATGGAAAAGTCGTTGCGGGTGTCAACTATTGAAATACCTTTCTCTGTGCTAATCCACACTCTGTCGTCGGGTGCTACGCTTATATATGTAACATTGTTGTCGGGAAGCATTTCCTCGAGTCCTATATTGGATTGTGACAGAGTAAAGCATTCGTGTCCGTCGAAAAAAGTTGCGCCGCTGCCCTTCAAAGAAGTAACCCATCCCCCGGACAGAGAATGTGTACCCAGCCACAGGTTATGACTTTTATCCACAGCCAAACCCATGATGTAAGGCTGGGGAATGCAGGAGCCGCTTGAGTTGTAGAGAGTTGTAATAGTGTCCCCGTTTATCACCATGAGGCCGCGGTCGGTTCCCGCCAGAACTGTATTATTCCGGTCCACTATAATTTTGGTTCCGGTGAAATCGGTTTGCCCGTTAAGAGTCATTTTCTTAAAAATCCCGTCTTTGAGATAGAGTATGCCTTTAGAGGTGCTGATCCATACTGTATTGTTGCTGTCAACGGCTACACAGTTGATCATGTTGGACGGCAAAATGGAATTTAAGGTTGTGAAAACCGTGTCGTTTGTGCTTTGTAACCTTACAAGTCCGCCATTTTCGGTGGCCGCCCATAAAAATCCGCTGGTGTCTTTGGCGATGCTGTTAATGACATCATCGGGCAGGACAGAGTTTTTTTTGTTTATATTCGTGACGGCGAAGGTTTTGCATTCAATTCTAAAAATGCCGGCACCGAATGTAGCCGCCCAGATCGTGTCTTTGTCTTTATATAATTCCGTTATATTGGCGGCCGAGCTTAGCCATTCCCAACTGCTTTGAGGAGAGCCTAAAATTAACGTGAATGTAAAAAGAATCAGAGTCGCTGCAGTGTATATATGTTTTTTCATCCTGATGACCTCTAACATTGATAGGACACCCCTTATCTGGGGGTGATAAGTTTTTTAACTACTGAGTGGTTCCCTTTAGAGACGTTAACGATATAGGTACCGGCTCCGAATCGATGATGTTTACCTGAAAGGTTGGTGATCCTTCTTCCATTGAGAGAGAAAACATTCACCTCATTGAGGCGGCCGTTTCTTATCATGCGGTTTATATCACTTGTCGCATTAATTGATATTGGGCTGCCGTATTTATGATGATTGTCTAGACGAAATGTATTTGTTGGCTTCGAAGAAAAATCGCAGATTACAAGTCCGTTACCGGTCGCTAAATATGTCGTGTCGGAATCATCAAACCAGACATCATTAACATGTAATCCATAACCTATATCCAGATCATATAAATCATAAATATGCCATTGATCGTCATAGCCAAGAATTACCCCCTCGTGCGAGGACATGAATATCGGTTTTCCGGGTATAGTTTTCAAAAAAGTGACGGCAGGCATTGACTCGGTATAAAAGAAAGGATCTTGTTCCAGGGGAAGCGTGTGCCAGCTGTCATTTTTATAATACATTTTGCAATCCGATGAGAATGCCCATAAATCACCGTTTAGGCTTTTACCCAGCCGGATATGCCCGGACCTGTATTCCGTGCTGTCTCTTAAGCTGTAGCCGGTGTAATCAAAACCGTCATATTTGATTAATCCCCTATTAGTCCCTATCCAGATATTGCCGTCGGCATCCTCAAAAAAATCGGATATGGCGGTGAAATGGAATTCATCTACCAAATTATTATGAGACATTACCGTCCACTGATCGTTCTTGCAGTAAACCAATTGCTCCGAGCCGCCTGCCCAGAAAGTACCTTTGCTGTCGCGGTATACCTCGGAAATACTCGAAATCTGTGTATCCGAAAC
This sequence comes from uncultured Fibrobacterota bacterium, assembly GCA_964586285.1. GTDB lineage: Bacteria > Fibrobacterota > Chitinivibrionia > Chitinivibrionales > CAYFVL01 > CAZPHU01. The sequence continues at coordinate 15,341 of CAZPHU010000073.1, forward strand.
CAACGAATCATCTACAGATAAAAATGAATGACCGTCGTAAATAAAGAGACCGGCACGGTTGCCTATCCAGAGACGATCAGGCTCAGCATATAAGCAGGAAACGGAATTCGCGCCGATATGCTCTTTGCCGAAATGATTCCATACATTGTTTCTGTAAACAGCAAGTCCTCCGAAAGTACCAGCAATCAAGTCTCCCTGAAATTTGACAACAGATGTTATGACATTTGATTTAAGAGAACCAATGGAGTAAGGTTTCATTTCATTATCTTTGATTCTGATGAGTTCGTAAGAGTCCGTGGAAATCCATATTTCACCACCCGTGCCGAATGAAAAAGCATCTACTTCCCCAAGCATATCATTGCGAAGGTACTCAACATGCCCCCCGGACCTAATAATCTTAATGTTCTCATTCCTGTATATGCCTGCTAAATCACCATACCCACTGATCTGAGGTGTAGTCGTAAATGACATGTTTTGCGCCTGTAAAGACCACTGGTTGTCGGTGAAACCGTATACGGCATAACGATAATTACTGAATGCAATCACATATACACTTCCGTTTTTTATAACCAGACGCGAAATATCCTCATTGGGCAAATCTGAATTCGTGCTGTTGTAATATTTCCATTCGCTGCCGTCAAAGGAAATAAGAGTATGATATGACACATTATCTGCTATCAAAACGGCATGCATCCATACTGTTCCACCGCCGGTCCCTACCACTTGGAGTCTTGTTATTGAATCGGTGGTTTCAATCTGAGGAAGAAGTTTTTCTTTAGTATCCTTTGTGACCAGAGAGAGCGTGTCATATTCGGCCGCCCACATTCGATTTTGATTGTCAATATATGCATTGTAAAGAAACGCACGGGTCTCATCTTCAAAACTATTCCATGAGGAGCCGTCGAAACTAACTAGAATACTTTTTCTGGTTGAGTACCTGTCGAAATATGCTTTGTTTAAGGTGTCGGCTCTATACCATATACGGTCGAGGGAATCGATACCGATATGTTTGGTTAATCCATAACCTGTGAATGGATGTCTAATGAATCGGACGTTGTCTTCGTTGTCCAGCGATACGAGGCCTTTGTGACACATTCCAAAGACTTTATTGTCCATGGTTGTAAATTCCCTTACCTTAATATCGTCTGTGAAAACGGACAATACCGGTGAGGATGCGTATACTGCGGACGAGATTAATAAAGAAAAGAGAATGAAAAAAGGAAACTTTTTCGTGCTGTGCATTTATACCTCATTTCGATTGAAAATATATCCTTGTCTCTCGTCGGTGTTTTACAGGTGAAAATCTCGCTTGAAAAGCAGCTATTCTCTTTAGACAGGTGTTTCATGCGAATGACCATCTTTGGCCCGGGCTTTCTGAGTAATATAAATATTGTGTATGACAAAATAGGGGGGAGTTTAATTTTCTAATCAGAAATGTTTGTTTAATGTTAGAAATTAGAAAGAAGAGGGCGATTAAAGGTCCGTGCATAGTAGCAAAGGGCTTTAGCAGTGATATGTAGTGTGGCGATTAAACCATTCAGGGAGCAGCTTTCAGGCTAACCTAGCTTTCTTCTTCAAGCTCTTCCTGCTCCTGCTCCAGCTTTTCGTTCAGCTTGATTTGCCGATACTCTTGCGGGCTTATACCGGCGAGTTTATCAAAAATCTGTGAAAACTCCTTTTGCGAACGAAAACCCGTTTCAACCGCAATCGAATCCAGAGGTTTGTCTGTGTCGCGCAGGAGTATGCGGGCCTGTTTGATTCTCTGACCGCAGACAAGTGTGTCGAAATCGCAGCCAAAATCTTTTTCGACAGTTGCCCTTATCTCAGGCTCGGTGGATGAAAGCTTCTTTGATATCTTTCTTATATCCAGTTGCGGATCGTCCAGCATACTGTGAATGGTTTCAAGAATCTTTTCTCCCAAAGGAGAAAACCCTTTCTGCGTTTTTTGCATCTCAACAGTATCCTGTCTGATCTTGTAAAAAACCAGCCATAATATCCCCATGATTGCGATTGATGCAATCACGACCAGCCCGGCAAGAGTAACCTTAAGGGGCAGCCAGACCTGTTTGAGCTTAATCGTTCCCCATCGACTCGGGTTGTGACGACTTGCGGGGTGTGTTTTTGTCCAGGAATAAATATCTCTGCGGCCCGATTTGCCGGCTCCCGAAGCATCTATAACTGCAACATCGAAACCGAACTCCCTGGGAGGGAATTCGACATCGGCCAATATAACAAAAGGTATCTTGCATTCTATCGAGTAGCCCCCCTCGGTTTCGCGGGCCCGCCATTCCATTTCGTTTCCGGTCCGAACAAGAATACTGTCTACTTGAACGGATGCCGTATCATGCAAACTTACGGCCCAGGTAAACCTTCTTTGTCGAGGACCGACGGAAATTATCCTGTGTTCGACACCTGCAAATGAATCTCTGCTTTTCAACAGGTCGAACATAAGCTCGATTCTGTCTCCCGGGGTGATATTCGTATCCGTAACGGATACAGCAACATAGAAAAATGCAGAAGTCCACGTGCAGCGGATCTTTGCGTTGGGGCCGACGAACATGGCGCCAAGATTCGGCCAGTCATCAAACCGGCCGTCGATACTTATACTGTCAAAAACCGGTACTTCATGGCAGTTGTAGGTTTTTTTGGACTCTTTGCGGGTACGATCTATCACCCATCTATGCGGCAGCGGCGGACTCTTTATCGTATCACCGTCTTTATGGTAGAGGACATATCCGAACTGGAGCTGAGTCTGGTCCTGGTCCGGTATATGCTTATAGTTCCATTCGGCACTGAATGGAGGTGTCCTTTTCACCGCGAGTGTCTCTGTCTTAAAGGGAAAATAGCGCACGAACAGAACTGCTGAATCGACCGGGCATTTGGGAGATATCTCATATGTCGTTTTTGTTTTTTCGAGTACCCGAAGCGGGGGGGGAGACATAATTACGGCGCTGTCCGCGGTTATCAGGAGTTTTGGTAACGTGTCTTTTATTGTATCGGATAGGGTCTTTGTTGTGTCTTTGCGTCCGAGCGATAGAGTGTCGGAGAGCATCGGATCAGATTTGGGTTTTCCCTGACTGATGGTAGAAAGAAGGGCGCTGTCGATGGGAATGTCTCCCGACGGTAAAGTCACGAAGTAACTGTCGTCGTTTCCCTCGTTTTTAGCCGAGAAAGACAGCTGTAAAAAAAACAGAATAAACAGAAAGGCTCTCATATCAGAAATCTACACTTTATCTCTTCAAAAAAGCAATTGTGTACTTTGAAGAGTAAACGTTTTGCATGTATATTCATTCTTACGGGTAAGATTCGAAATAAAAGATATCTGTTCATCTACTCTTGAGTACTCTTTTAGAGGAATGTTCGGAAAAAGTACGGATGATCCGGCCGAAACAAAGGTCGCAAACAGCATCTGAAAAATCGGATAACCTTGTTATTATACCGTTTCAACTCATGGGTATAAAAGAAAAGTGAGGGATTTATATGAAATCGACCAAAAGTATTCTATTTGGACTCGCTGGAGCGTGGGTTTTAATCCTGATAATCGAGAAAATGACCGGGACAGCCGGAAGATTAAAAGCCTGCAGACGACCATTTCCAGTACGTTGGATATGGTATCTGTTTCGATTCATCAAATCTACTCTCATGTTCACCCTGGCGGTCATGAACATTTTTATGGCGATTTCTCTGGTAGATGAGGACGAAGCCTGCTCAAAATAAAAGTGTCCAAATACCGTCATCTTCATGGGAGCAGCCGGATACAAGCCGCGGGTTGTTCCCACCTGATTGATTCCCTTATTAATCAACGGCACATATTTATCATAAGATCCCCTAATACCGGCTGATCATTTCTCGTACTATTTTAGTCTAACAGATCAAATGAATCGGATTACCGGGTAACCCAGGTTGGGTTGATTATCGGGCTCATTTGACACCTTTAATAAGTAGCGGGTGCATTTAACTATTTTTTAAAATTCTTCTTGCCGAATGCCCTTATTCGGTTTTATATGAAAATCAGTCAAGGAGGAAAATACGGATACGATCTATCTTGACAATAATGCGACTACCAGAGTTGCCTCCGAGGTAAGAGAGGAGATGATGCCTTTCTTCAAGGATGCTTACGGGAATCCATCAAGCATTCATCATTTCGGTGGAAACGTCAAAAAGCACCTGGATACAGCGCGTGAAAAAGTGGCTATGCTTATCAATGCAGATCCCTCCGAAATCTATTTCACCGGATGTGGAACAGAAAGCGATAATCTTGCGATAAAGGGTTATTACAGCCGTCACGGAAATCGGACACAGTTAATTACATCCGCTGTAGAACATCCGGCGGTCCTGAACTGTTGTCATTATCTGGCCAAGAAGGGCGTTGCGCTTCAGGAGATTGGTGTCGATGAGGATGGGATGCTGAAAATGGAGGACCTTCAGGCTCTTCCGATGGATG
>CAZPHU010000074.1:0-5361 GCA_964586285.1 uncultured Fibrobacterota bacterium
AATCCTTCACTCAGACATCTAAAATACAGACCGGTACCACCACAAATGCAAATACTTTTTTTTGTTTTTGCCGCCCTCTCAACAATCTCAAGCGCATCGGAGGCAAATTGCCAGGCGCTGTACTGCTCGGCCGGGTCGATAACATCAACAAGATAGTGCTTAACAGCTTTTCTTTGATTTAAATCCGGCTTTGCGGTGCCTATATCCATATTTTTGTAAATTTGACGGGAATCACAGGAAATGATTTCCCATCCATACCTTAGCGCAAGCTCAACCGCAATAGAGGTTTTGCCTACAGCGGTTGGCCCCAGAATCACCGGTATACCCCCGGTGTAAATATCTGTACCGGACATCATTGACTCCACTAAAATGAAATGGTATTTTTAAAAACCGCAGCCGTTCATCTTTTTCGCTTCCGTGATGCTAAACGCTGATTGACTATTCACCAACAGCTGTCGATTTCAAAAACATGCGTTCGGCATCCTAAAAATACTAACCGAGATAATTGGGCAAATAAACGCCATGCCTGGAAAAAAAACAACCCGCTTCCTTCTGCTTCTATTCATTCTTTTTACAATCGTTTTAGTCGCTCGTATTATCATGCGTTCGGTTTCGATCTCATACCCGCTAGAAACGATGCTGCGCAAGGATACCGACTCTCATAAACATTCCAAACCTGCCAATTCCAGGCTGGAAAAGCAGCTGATGGATAAACTCAGGGAGCTTGAAGTCAGGGACGAGGATATAAAAACCCATGTTTTTCTCGAAGATACCCTAAGGGAAATCGAGGTTCGCATTCCTCGGGGCAAACCAATGGAGTGGATAATCTGGAACCTCAACCAGGCGGCCGAAAAAACCAGCTACTCTCCGGGTGATTGCATCTATCAAAAACGAGGCGATTTTTATGTATTACGATTTAACAGCAAAAAACCTCACCTCTTCGATGTTCTCCTTACGCTTCGAATGGCCGATCGCTACTTTTCGGGTACCGCGCAGTTGGCGATTGTGATTCAGGATTTTCGTTTCGAGGCAAATAAAACCACAACTCGTCTTCTTTCTTTTCCGCATCCGTTGACTCTTTGCCTGATGCCTGCGGCAAAGAAATCGGATCTCAGCGCCCAGGCAGCTCATGAATATAATAAAGAAATCGTTATCCATCTTCTTCTGGAACCATCAACCAAGATCAATACCCCCTTCATGGAATCTATGATAATGGTGCACTACGAAGAGCAACAGATAAGGGATTTAGTCGACCACGGAACCGATCGTATCCCCTGGTTTACCGGCTACAGTAACCTTCACGGCTCAAGAGCCGGTGAAGATTCACGGGTCATGCGTATAGTTTTGGAAGAGGTTAAGAAAAACAAGAGTTACTTTCTGGAGGATGTTACCTCACGCAATTCCATCATAAAAACGATGTCCGAGAAACTCTCCGTGCCTTACGCGCAGATACAAGGTAAACTCCCCTCCGGTGCCTCCACCGACGTTCTTGAAGACAAGATTAAGCATTTCTGCTATATTGCTCAGAAAAAAGGCTATTTCATCATTGGGGCACAGGCAAACGAGGCGCTTTTGAGTGCTCTTGAGCAAACTGTCCCCTTTTTCGAGCAAAATGGTATTCAGCTGGTGCCGGTTTCAACTATTGTTCCCAGGATGCGATAAACTAGATTTGTTAACAGTGCAGCAAGCGACAGATAAATTTAAAGGAGCGACTTATGGCCACTTTGGGAGTTAACATCGATCATATAGCAACGATTCGCCAAGCCCGGGCAAGCCGGGAACCCGATCCGATACAGGCCGCGGTTTTGGCCGAACTGGCCGGAGCACAGGGCATAACCGCGCATTTACGTGAGGACCGCCGCCACATTCAGGACCGTGACATTTATCTGTTGAAACAGACGGTTTCCACTCACCTGAACATGGAGATGGCCGCTACCAATGAAATGGTTCAGATAGCCATTGATGTGACTCCATATATGGCGACCCTAGTTCCGGAAAAACGCGAGGAGCAAACCACAGAGGGGGGTCTTGTCGTCCGAGGCAAGGAAAATGAGCTGGCAAAAGTGATAGAATCCCTTCACGAGCACAACATTCTTGTAAGCCTCTTTATCGACCCCGATATTCAGCAGATAAAAGCTGCCGCCAAAACCGGAGCATCTTACATAGAGCTTCATACCGGCTATTATGCAAATGCCCGTGGAAGAGCCGCTGCGGAGGAGTTGGCCAGGCTGCAGGATTGTGCCCTTGCCGCAAATAAGCTAGGCCTGACGGTTAACGCGGGCCACGGACTCAATTACCGGAATGTGTCCGCCGTGGCATCTCTTCAGTATATAGCGGAGCTGAATATCGGCCACTCCATTGTGGCCCGCGCCTCACTTGTGGGCATGGAAACCGCCGTGCGGGATATGCTGATGCTTATCAGAGAATAGAATCTTTCAACAGTTGCCCCGGTCGGCAGTCGATAGAAATTCCGGTCTCAGGGATTTAGAGAATCGCCTCGTTGCATCCGGGGTTTTTTACATATTTTGCGAATCCGCAGCTGAAACTACTGCTGTTTTACCGCTATCTTTATGTATTTAACCCCGCTTTGATCTGTTTTCCCGTCATCAATCCCGACCGCCACCAGATAGGTGCCCGATGATACAAATTCCCCTCTGCTGTTTGTGCCGTCCCAGACCAGGTACTGTTTCTTGTCCCGATGATTGTAGACGAATCGCATGTCTCGCCTGATGACGTTGCCGGTCGGGTCGTATATCGTGGCTGCTGCCGTTAATATGCGGGAGGATGAAATCATGATAACCGTTCCGGTATTGCTCTGAATCCCGGGCAGGGCGGAAATATAGTCCGGTACTCGATTCTTTCCCGGAGTAAAAGGCGAAATAGCCATCACTTCCCACTCACTCTTCGAAGAGATTGCGATCTTTACGGCACGATTGCGCGGGCTTGCTGGATTTCCGTTGAGATCGGTAACAGATGAGGATGCCCCGTTTGCCTTAAGAGCTATGCTGCCTGCGGATAACATATCGGCATAACCCCTTGTGCCGGTTATAAAAATCTTGCAGCTGGAATCGTTAACCATTTTTATCGGATCGCGGCTGTTCTCAAAAGGATTTCTCAGCGCACCTGTAACCGAAAACAGATCCCCGGGAATTTTTCCGTCAATGGCCCCCGACTGAACGGATTCGGAAAATGTGATCAAAAGAGTATCCTTTGGTGAATCTTTTCCGATTTGCATCCGTGCTGATTTGATGACTGGACCGGCCCTATCCGATATACCGAAAGGAGTCACATCAAAATCGCCGCTCAGAGGTAAGCTTCCCCAAACGTCGTTCGGCACGCGGGTTCCAAAACTAAAAGGTGGCCGTATCGAAACTCTGAATTTTCCGAAACTGTTCCTAAAGCTGTTTTCGAAACTCAGATTTGTGCTGTCGAAGACCCTTTCTCTGTTGTTTACGGGATCAGCGAGATAAAGCCTGCCGGGTACTCTTGAGATAGAACCGTCAAGTTCTACCAGGGCAGTCTCGATTCTCCCGTCACCGTCTTCATCAAAATAGGAGGCACCGGTAACCATGCGGGTGCAATAATACTCGTAGGTGACGGTTTCACTTGCGTTATAATACGGCCTTTGAGCGAACATCGAAAGGGTGGTTGAACTCGACAAAACCAGAGTGTCGTCATACACCCTGCTGCTGTCGGTAGGCTCAAGACCGTCTAAAGCATAATAGATTCTCACGTCCGGATCGTTTTCGAAACCCGGCACCTCGAGAGCGACTTTGATGCTGTCGTCGAAAACGGTACCACTTTGCACGGATGCTTGCGGAGCCGCAAGAGGCGAAAACCGGTAGACTTCTTCTATGACTGCACCAGGCTCCTGGTTTGTCCGAAAAGCTCTTGCTTTAAGGGTGCAATCGTCATGGATCAGGAATGGCTCGCCCCGATAGAGAAGACTTCCCTGTGTGGGTTCACTCCCATCCAGAGTGTAAGTAATCATTGCCTTGGGATCTTCCACCTGTAATGTAAGCTCCACAGGCTCTCCACCGAATTTGCCGCCGCGAGGAGAAACCTTGGGAGTTTCAACAACCGGGACATCTCCCTTAACATATCTATAAACAGATGAATGACTTCTACTGTATCCCGGATGTTTTGCATAAACCGAAACCGATGTTGTGGTATCGATGTTAATACCACCAGAAGTTTTACTTTCAAATGTTACAGAGGAATCCCCCTTCTGTATTGTATACACAAGAGTTACAAGGGAATCGGATTCAAACCCGGGGACGTGAATCTTTGCCTCAAACGGGGACAAAAAGTTTCTTTTCTTGGGCGAAATCGATGGAGCCGGTAGTCTGGGATAAGTGCGCACGAATCGGCGAATCAGCGGTTTGCTGTTCAGCAGCACCCCACTATGACTCACCGCGACTGCTTTAACGGTGGTGGTGTCGGTTATGACAAAAGGGGTTTTATACTGCTCACCCTCGGCCAGAGGATCTTGGCCGTTGAGAGTATAATAGATCTGAACATCCGGGTCCTGATCGAATCCGGATACGTTCAGGGATATGGTATCGCTTATGACAAACTCATCTCTCGCGGGCTTTGCGACAGGAGCAGGTAGTACCTTTATTCGGCTGTATTTCTTTACAAGTTCCGGACTGTACCTTAAGGGCTCGGTTTCCGAAACAAATCGTGCCCTGAGAATGGTTGAAGAATTTATCTCAACAGGCGTTTCATAGACGCGAGCGGTTGATGAGCGCAGCGGCTCGGTTCCGTCGAGGGTGTATATAACATAGCCTTTTGGACATTGCTCACTTTGCCGGCATCCGGGCGACAGGGTAAAGCGCATGGATTCGGCAAAAGTGGTGTTGTCGGCTGAAACAACAGGGGCCGGCAGATCGGACCCAGGAGTGTACTTATACGACGAGTCTGTAATCCAAACGGAAGCAACCGCCTGGGCCGGTCGTAAGCTTATCAGCGCAAGGCAGGCAATCAACCCAAAGACTTTTTTTATATAAGAGGCTCGAATATTCATAATCAGCTTCTTTAGTCGTTTGGTAGACGAAAAAGGTTTTAAAATCTGTCTCTTCACTCTATATAAACAAAAACCTTACCAAATTGCAAGTAGAGGACGGATAGTTTTTTTGTGAGCGCAGATAGTTTGGAGCGATCAGAGGCCGGGTCGGCGATCAGAGGCTGGGTCGGCGATCAGGGGCCGGGTCGGCGGTCAGGGGCCGGGTCGGCAATCAGGGGCCGGGGCGGCAATCAGAGGCCGGATCGGCAATCAGAGGCCGGATCGGCTATCAGAGGCTGGGTCGGCTATCAGAGGCTGGGTCGGCTATCAGAGGCTGGGTCGGCTATCAGAGGCTG
>CAZPHU010000074.1:5461-19607 GCA_964586285.1 uncultured Fibrobacterota bacterium
GGTCGGCGGTCAGGAGCCGGGGCGCACGAAAGAAAAACAAAACGGCCGCTAAAAACAGCGGCCGTTTGTCTGACATGGTGTCGGCTGGACAGGATTTTAGAAATCAACCAATTCTACATCAAAGACCAGCACCGCATTGGGAGGTATCGCACCGGGAACGCCGCGCGGACCGTATCCAAGTTCCGGGGGAATGATAAGGGTTCTTTTTTCTCCCCTGGACATCATCAGCACGCCTTCATCCCAGCCGGGAATGACTTTTCCGGCTCCAACCGGGAACTGTATCGGCTTTCCTCTTTTATAGCTGTTGTCAAACTCTTTACCGTCAAGAAGTGTTCCTTTGTAATGGACGGAAACAACCGTATTTGGCGAGGGCTTTTCGCCGTCACCTTTCTCTCGAACGATATAGCGCAGCCCCGATTCGGTTTTCTGAGCATCGGGAAACTTCTCATCGATAGAATCATCGATTTGGGCTTGCGCGTTTTTCTTGCCCTCTACCGATCTTTGAGCGATCTGAATGATGCGCTTGAAAGACTCATTCTTCTCGGGTGTGAATTTTTTCGCGTCCTCACCTTGCCTGATTATCTCCATATGGCGGATTGAATCACCCTGTTTGATGGAATTTACCACATCCATCCCTTCGACCACGTGACCGAAAACGGAATGTCTGTCGTCCAGGTGCGGAGTAGCATTATGAGTGATAAAAAACTGGCTGCCGTTGGTGCCGGGGCCGGCATTGGCCATGGAGAGAATACCGGCTTTGTCGTGACGAAGTGATTGATCGAATTCATCCTCGAAACTGTAACCCGGGCCGCCGCGTCCATTACCCTCAGGATCTCCACCCTGAATAACGAAATTGGGGACTACCCGGTGGAAAATAAGTCCGTCATAATATGGTTCACCCTCTTTTTTCGCTTCGTTTGGGATAACCCCCTCAGCCAACCCCACGAAATTCGCGACTGTGAGTGGTGTCTTCTTGTACTCAAGCGACAAAAGTATAGTTCCCTTATTGGTCTCAATTTGCGCGTAAACTCCGTCTTCCATCTCCTGCCCTTTCCTGGTCTGCTTGGATTGCGCAGTCGACCACAATAGGGCCGCCGCCGCCAATCCGACTACAACAAATCTCATTTTTTTCATGTTTTTTATCCCCCTAATCCCAATCAAACGGGTTATCCACTTTGGTTGTATCATCCTTCAGATTCTTTGCGTTCTTAAACTTCTGCTCCATTTGCTGTTTTCTTTTTTCTTCCTCCAGCTTGGCTTTGCGGAATTTTTCCTCAAGCTCGCTGCCGCGATTCTTCTGAGAGTTTAAAAATTCATTGAGATCAGCCTTTTTGTGATCGGGTGATTGATGATCGACGACTTCTCCATTAGTTGGATTGACCCACAATGTCCCTTTGCACATCGGACATTTTATCTCAAATAAACTCATACCGACGACCTCCAACAAAAGAAAAGAACGTGTATCAAACTTTCACGAATATACGTTAAGCCATAAAAGATATTGAGGCATATTAATTGCGGCTAATATGCAGAGATCACCGGTTTTTCGCACAAGCGGGGCAGGTTCGACACAGAAAAAGTTCGAATCAGGCCGCCCGATTGTATGCGGATAACCAAAACGGTTTCAAAAACAGGTGCAGGTTAGGAACAAAAAACACTTTTTAGCCAAATACTTCTGTTTTCAAAACAATTAACATATATTATAAATAGCTTAAAAATCTCGAATATGACGGTTGAGACCATATGCAAAAAAAAGAACAGTTCACCGACAAGTTCAGTCGGCTGGTGCAAAGCCCACTTGAGGAAAGTGATCCCGATTCGTTTAATCGCATAAACAGCCTTTTCGACAATGAGGAAGCGGATCACAATAACCCATTTGCCTACCTGATAAAGAAAATCTCGGGAAAATCTTACCCGGAGGGCAAAGCGGAAAGCCATTGGTGTAAGATTCTGGAAAACAAAGCAGAGATGGAAGCAAAACTCGGCCGAATGGTAAGCATTCAAACGGCGGCGGTGGATTATTTCAGCACTCGGGGCAAACCTTCAAAAGCAAAAGAGACGACAAAGGAACCCGAAAAGCAAAAGGGTGTTTCAGAAAACGACCAATGGCTTATGAAGGTGTACTCGCCGAGTCTGTATCAGGATAAGTTAAAGGAAGAGATCTCCAGGGCCCGCAGGTATAATCATGCTCTTTCGGGGGTGTTGCTGGATGTAGATCAGTTTCACAAGATAAACGAGGACTTTTCATTCAAAACCGGTGACGAGATCCTTACACTGATCGTTAAAATCATCAAAAAGACCATTCGCAACGTGGATATACTTGCCCGCTATTCAGGGGACCAGTTTCTTATCATTCTACCCAACACCAACCAGAGAGAAGCGGTGGAGTTGGCGGAAAGAATTCGCCAGAATGTCCACGAACGGACCTCTCGACTTCACAATTTAGCACACGGTATAACCGTAACATTATCTGTGCGCCAGTGCGCCGGAGACGAAAAAGCAAGCGGCTTCATTTCAAATATCGAAGGTACCCTTAAAATCGGCAAACAACATGGGCGAAACGCGGTTTATACGCCCGAAGAGGTTTCTTCGCCGTCATTTGGCTGATTCAGTATCGTTTTTGCAGTTTTTGGTCCCATTAAAGTCGGGTGCTTTATTATATTACAAAACGGTATTTTCGTCGACTGAGTTGAGGATCTGAATGGATATCGGTACTCGCGAATTGAACAATTTTCACATAATCGATGTTGTCGGCAGAATCAATCGCCTAAAAGATTCGATTGTACTTAAATCGTTCATAAACGCATTAATAGAGAAGAATGTTACGCATATCGCTCTTAATCTTGCTCAAGTAAACTACATGGACAGTGGTGCCTTGAATGTCCTTATCTACAGCCATAACACCGTCTCAAAACGTGGCGGCAAACTGGTTCTGATTGCACCCAATGAGTATGTCCATGATGTTCTAGAGGTGGTTGGGCTCGATAAGCTGGTAAAAATCTATCCCACAGAGGAGGAATTTTCAAATGATAAAGCACATGCTTAGTTTAACTGTTTTGGCGGCTTTACTTCTTGGCGGCTGCATGGGTAGAGATCTTATCAAGCCGTCTCAAGATCAGATCGATGCCTACATTCAGAATAATCCGGATCTTCCGGAGTTGGACAAAGCATGCATTTATGATGGGCGCTTTGAAATCGGAATGAAAGCCGAAACCGTAAGGTTTCTCCTCGGTGAGCCCAAAACTCTCGAAATGGTACAGCAGCCGTGGGCAAAACAGGAAAAATGGACCTATAAAAGCGGCAATTTCAAAGTCTTCTACATGGAAGACGGCGGTGTGGTCGGTATCGAAGAAAATTAATGAATTCTAAATGCAAATAAATCAAGGAAGACGAGAAGTATTCTCGTCTTTTTTGTTTTTCTCCTGGTTCCTTAGAGAAGTCTAATTTGCCTGTATGCATCCTTTCGACATAGTTTCTCTTTCTCTGGTTTTAATATTCGCGGTGATCGGGCTTACCCGGGGATTTATATCCGAACTCTTTCGGCTCGCGGCAATAGCGGCCGGGTTTATCGGAGCCCTGATCACCTACGATTCTCTCTACCACTATATCGAATTTATCGATATAGGATCTCGTGCCAAAACGATCCTTTCTTTTATACTGGCCTTTATCGGTATTGCTCTAGTAGTGCTTTTGATCGGATGGGTCATCCGAAAAATTGTTCATCTTGCCATGCTCGGATGGGCGGATCGTTTATTGGGCGCAGCAGCCGGTGGTTGTAAGGCGGCTTTGTTGATCTGGCTGGTCGTGCTTTCCATAGGTCATCTTCCGGACACCGATCTTAGAAGCGCGTTAACCTCATCCATAAGCTTCAGGCTCCTTAACAATATTCCCCTTCACCTGCGCATGCCTTCCATACCGCGGTTTGAAAAAGAAAGCCCGACACAGCATTCAAAAAAGGTTTTCAACTCTTTTGATAATGCCCGTAAGAGGCTGGAGGATATGCGACAGAGAGTTGATTCATTGAAAAGACAGACCGACACCATACAACCTGCATATTCTACAAATGATCACGAGTAGCATAGGCACCTTTTTCGTTCCCGGCTCAGTCTTTGTTTCGGGTCTGATCCTGGGATCGTTTTTCAATGTGCTGATCTATCGCCTTCCTTTGGATAAATCGATTGTATGGCCCGGTTCCCGATGTCCCCGATGTGATACGCCCCTGAAAGCCCGCCATAATATCCCTCTAATCAGTTTCATTTTCTTAAGAGGTAAATGCGCCTTTTGCGACAGGCCGATCAGTTTTCGATATCCGGCCGTGGAACTGCTTACAGGTATATTGGCCCTTGGCCTGTGGTATTCCATGGGAGAGCAGATGCTTCAGGGCAAATGGTGGCAGATAACCTACTCAACGATTCAGTTGTTGTCACTTTTGATATTGATTCCCGCGGCGATAATCGATCTGCGCCACTATATCATTCCCGACTCCATTACAATCGGGGGATTGTTGGCGGGATTGACTCTTTCATTCATTCCCGGTAATCCATCTCCGGCCGAGGCCTTCCTCGGTATGACGGCCGGCGGAGGCTCACTCCTTTGTGTCGGATATATGGGAGAGATAATATTCCGAAAAAAGGAAACAATGGGAGGTGGGGATATCAAACTTATGGCTTTTATGGGCGCATTCTGGGGATGGCAATCGGCGCTTCTTGGTATTGTTTTCGCCTCGTTTCTGGGTGCCGTTGCCGGAATATTTCTAATCTCTTCGGGAACTCTTAGAAAAGACCACCACATTCCTTTCGGTCCATTTCTTGCGGCGGGGATCTGGACAGCAGTTTTGTATGGTGAAACCATTCTGTCCTCTTATTTCCAGCTTATTGACGGCCTTTTTTATTTCTCCTGAGCTTTTACCGTAAACAAGCGAGCCGATCTGATTATGCGGCAAGAAAGCATTCCAACATTCGAGCACGCTCTGCAAGCTTCTATTCCAGGCGATCTTATCGATTAGCGATTGACATCAACCTCTTTTAGCGGCGGTTGACATCGACCTCTTTTAGCGATTGACATCAACCTCTTTTTGAACCTTCGAATCTAAGACCGCTTACGTCCCATTATCTTTCTTACCCGTAACCAGACCGGCACTAAAAACGCAAGTTCAACACCGGTACCGCAATCACCACAATTGCGCCTGATCGGGTCCTCCTCAGTTGTTTGGGTCGAATCTTCAACAACAGAGGGCAGCCCCTCCTCATCGATTACAGCCACAAGGTACCCCGTATCACCTGCTTTGTTACCATTGGCATCTTTGATTAGCGGGTGAGCTTTTAGGGACACCATATGATCATCCGTCAGTCTGGATGCTGTCGAGAACTGTACAAGCTGCCTATTAATCAGCGAGACAGAGGTTGCGTTGTCCAGGATCGTGTCGATATTTTCTCCACCCTGCCAAATCGAAATAAGCTCTGAGGGCAAAAGATTAGACCAGTTTTGCGATTCGCCGACCGTATCGACAGGGCTGCTGAACGCTATCCGAACTATTTGACTTTCAGGACTGGATCGATCATCCTGAATGGACACATACCACAGAGACGGCGCTACCCCGTCATCTACGATTATTTCTTTGACATTGGCGATACTGTCAAAGCCGCTTATTGTCAGGTAAGGTTGCCAATCGTTCTGAAACAGATCCGAAAGCTCGGACTCTTCTTCGATTAAGGAGACCGAAAGAATCGAATCCTTTTTGGTAATAGATTCATGTTCCAAATAGAATGTTTTGTGTTCGTGAGGATATGAAAGCATGAGGTCAAATTGGTCGCCGCGTGAATCGGAAACAGTTTCATCGAACCGAAGTTGAACACCGTCAATTAACCCGTTGCCGTTCGAATCGACAGTCTTTGCGGATAACAGATGTGCCCCCCACCCCTTGATGAATACCGGCAGACTGTCTTTTAGCCGTCGATCACGGGTCGATTGAATCATGAGATAAGAGAAATGATCATCCTTTACCGAATCCACTACCATACGGACGCTGTCGGCATTGGAAAGGTCTTCAAGACTTAATAACTGTCCGGTGGAGAAATCACAGTATTCCCTGCGAGTATTACCATAGAGATCCTTGCCTTTTACACCTAAGTTCAAAACATCTCCAGAATGCACTAAACCGCTAACCATGTCTCCATTATGGGAAACTAATATTTTTTTGGGATCAATTCTTAATGGGATAATATCGGTGGTATCTTCCTTGTCTTCGATCGATACTATCAGTTGATGAGAGTCGGGAACAAACTTTTTAAACAGAGTTATAAACAGCTTCATCTCCAAATCCACGGCACCTGTTTTGACACTGTTACCCAGCTCAACGCTTTGTCCCCCGATAGAATAGTTGGCCTTTACAGGAAGTCCCGTTTCATCTGAATAAACCGTCGGAAGTTCAAAAGCATTCCTCACCCTGACTTCTCCGATCCACGAGCCGGGGATTGTTCTGCCTTGGGCATCTACGAGCGCCAGGTTCGCCGCGATTCTCTGCCCCGCGACAGCGTCTTGAGGGGCTTTGAAAAGAGAGTCCGATCCATCGGGCATAGAGGAATAAACCCGACCGAAATCGATTTGGGGGGACCATTCCGACGGAACATGTAGATTCAGTGTATCTGACAGAGGTGTTGCGCCTGCTGTATCTTGTGCGACTATTTGAGTTGTTCCGAATGCCGAGGTCGTCAGAAAAGAAATCGTTGCGGAATCACCAATGGTATGTTCCAAAATCCCGGATTTCTCCCTAGCCCACAGCACATTATTCGCGGGCCCGATTCTGTTGTTGAATCGGTCATAAAATACTGCCTGATAACGGTAAGCCTGCTGTCGAGGTAAGAGGATTCTGGTGGAGGAAAGATTTGTGGGCAAATCATATCCGACCCGTTCGATGGACAATCTGTGTTCTTTGTCCGGCTTAACGTAAACGGAAAAGGTATCGATTAGGTCGCCGTCCAACTCACCATCAACATTATACCTATACCGAACTTGCGCCTCAAAATTAGCCTTTATGCCGGAACGGTTTGTAATAACATAATACACTGTGTCGTATTCCTCGATGATTTGGTCCGGCGGGTTGACACGCGTGTGGACAATGAACTTATCGATATCCTTAAGTGTGTCACCATTGAATACATTCAGCGTGAGCTTCAGTGTATCACCCGCAACCACCGTATCGCCGTCGCGTACCCCGTCAAGGCTGCGTATATCGATGGAATAGTCTTGGGCCCAAGCCGGGAAAATGGCCGCACTGACAATTGAAACGATTAAAAAGAGTTTGTATCTAACTTTCACAACTACCTCGAAATCATTGGTGAAGCAATGCCGTAATCGGTTAATATAAATTCTATTGAATTACTGACTTTCTTATTCCACTATTTTTACATGGTCTAATGAGCCTGGCCCCATGTGCGCCCGACTCCGACATCGACCTTAAGTCTTACCGCCAGAGTGTATGCATTTTCCATTGTCTCCCGCACCCATTGAGCAAACCTGTCGGCAATCTCTTCGGGTACCTCAAAAACCAGCTCATCATGCACTTGAAGCAGCATGGTTGCTTCGGGCCACATTTGAGGTATTCGTTCATGAATCCGCAGCATTGCCAGTTTGATTATATCGGCTGCCGTTCCCTGAACGGGAGTGTTGATTGCGGTACGCTCGGCCGCCTCCCTCACCTGCCGGCTTTTGGCATTGATATCAGGCAGATACCGCCTTCGGCCAAGCAGTGTTTCGGTGTATCCGTTGATACGGGCCTTGCCTATGCTTTCATTCATGTAGGCTTGAATCATGGGAAACTGATGGAAGTAAGTTTCGATAAACGACCGCGCCTCCTTAAATGATATCCCAAGCTGTTTGGAAAGATTAGCCGGTCCCATACCATACATCAGGCCGAAATTGATAGTCTTTGCCGCCCTGCGCATCTCCGGTTGAACAAATTCGGGCATCACGGAGTAAATTGCCGCAGCCGTCTGGGTATGAATATCAAGATCCTTTTCGAACGCTTCGCTCAACCTGGGATCATTGGATAAATGCGCAAGAATCCGAAGTTCGATTTGAGAGTAATCGGCCGCTACAATCATGGAATTTTGCGCGGCGGCAAACGCCTCCCGAATTCTCCTGCCGGCTTCCGTACGTATCGGTATATTCTGCAGATTTGGATTAGTGCTTGAAAGCCGGCCGGTTGCGGCAATAGTCTGGTTAAAGGAGCTGTGGACCCGTCCACTCTTTTCGTAAACCTGCATCGGAAGCGCGTCGATATAAGTGGAGAGTAATTTCTGGACTTCGCGATACTCAAGCAGCTTGGCCGCGACGGGAAAATCGTGTGCTAGTTTTTCGAGTGCGGTTACATTGGTCGACAAACCCGTCTTTGTCTTTTTTGACTTGGGCATTCCCAGCTCACCATAGAACACCTCGGCAATCTGTTTGGGCGAATTAAGATTAAACTCCCTGCCCGCCATCTTGTAGATTTCATTGGAAATTTCGCTCAACTGATCACTGTAAACATGGGAAAGTTGCCCCAAAAGTTGTGTATCAACGGCAATCCCCTGCCACTCCATTTCGGCAAGCACCGTAACCAAAGGCATTTCGATATCGTTGAAAAGATCGAACAGCTGCTTCTCATGCAAATGCCTCTCCAGAATATCATGAAGCTTTATGGGTAAAACCACATCTTCCCCGGCGTAGCGTGCGGCTTCTTTGATCGGTACATGCGAGAAACAGATCTGATTTTTCCCCTTGCCGATAAGTGTTTCGATTTCGGTTGTTCTGATATCAAGCCACTGCGCCGCAAGCCCGTCCAGGCCGAATTGCCGCTTACCGGGATCAAGCAGATACGCGGCTATCATGGTATCGAAACTCAATCCCTTACAAGAGATATCATAATTTCTGAACACCTGGTAGTCGTATTTAAGGTTCTGCCCTATTTTCTTTACCTCCTCGGATTCAAGGATCGGCTTAATCGTAGAGAGGACCTCGTTTAATTCAAGATTGCGACCTTCGATGTGGCCAACAGGGATATACCAGGATTCACTATCACCCAACGCAAGGGCGATACCCACCAGCTGAGCTTCGCGCGCATTCATACTGGTTGTTTCAACATCGATACAACAGTATTTCCGATCGGTAACTTTGCGCACTATTTCACGAAGCTCAGGTAAGGATGTAATAATACCCGCCTCGAAATCAACCTTCTCTCTCACTTCAAACAGGGGGTGTTTGAGAAGCGAATGAAACTCCAATTCTTTAAAAAAGGAAATACAGTCCGCTCTGTGAGGATGCCCTGCGGCAAGCTGATCAAGTGAAATATCAAGTTCAATATCTGAATGCAGAGTGGCCAGTTGTTTACTGATATCCAAAGATTCGAGATTCTCTAAAACTTTGCTCCGCAAGCGATTATTGGACAGCAAAGAGGGATTCTCAAGCAATGCTTGAACAGAGCCGGCTTCTTTGATAATTTTCACAGCCGTTTTGGGACCGACTCCGGGAATACCCGGAATATTATCGGAAGAATCTCCCATAAGGGCCAGAAGATCCAGTATATGAGCCGGGTCTACACCCATCTTCTCTTCAACCTCGGCTGCCCCCCACACCGACAACGTACCGGTTCCTTCAGGAGAAAGCATACGAACCTGATCCCCCACCAGCTGCATCAGATCCTTATCTTTGGTCACCAGAGAGACCTCAAATCCCCGATCCACCGCCTTTTTGGTCAGATGGGCGATTATATCATCAGCCTCATACCCGTCTTTTTTTATCGACGGAACATTAAGATGCTCAACCAGACGGTGAACCAGCGGAATCTGACTTCTTAAATCATCGGGCATAGCGGCACGGTTGGCTTTATACTGACTATAGAGTTCCTGACGGAAAGTGGTTTTTCCGCTGTCAAACACCACTGCCAGATATGGGCAGTCATAGTCACTGAGCAGTCGAAGAAGATAGTTCGCAAAGCCCAGTACGGCACTTGTTGGCTGTCCGCTTGATGTCGATAAAGGGTTGCGAATCATCGCAAAGTAGGAACGATAAATCAGAGCATGAGCATCCACAAGATACAGATGCTTTTCTGGTTCAGACATTAAAAGATTCCTTTGGCGGTACATATGAATTTGCGGCGAGCAGAGTCTTGATTGCCGACGCATAGACTGAAATTCATGGAGCCGTCTGTTTTGTATCAGGATATGGACGGCAACCAGTCACAGAAACATAATTTACGGCGATCTTCTTTCACGGCATTAACATCAAATATATTTCAGCCAAATACATCGATGGAATACCTTGATACAGCCACCGTTGTATTTTCATAGAAAAAATAGTACGTTATGTGACGAAGCATTATTTGGAGGGGGGAAACGCCGGACGCAGTGGGTATCGATATAGATTGCCTCCCCTTGATCGTAATTGATTAGCCTTCATGCCGATAGTCATCGGGTGTTGAATTCATCGCTCAAGCAGATGATTGAAACGCGAAAGCCGGTTGCAAGTATGCCTGGTTGCAAACGTTGGCAATTTTTTGTGTACTCATCTAAAACAGTTTAACGAATTTTATAAAATAAACCAATTACTTATGGAGTAAGATCATGCCCATTTATGAATATCGCTGCCAAACTTGTGGTAAGATGTTTGAAGAGCTGGTGTCCGGAAATAGCTCTGCGAGCGTTCCCTGTCCGTCCTGCCATTCAGCGAAAACAGAAAAATTAATGTCGGTTTTAGGTGGGATCAGCATGGGATCATCTAAAGGTGCGTCTTGCGGTGCAGCCGACTCCTGCGGGGCGGCGGGGTCGAGTTGCTGTTCGGGGGGTTCTTGCCCTATGGCTCAATAAGTCAAAATCCAAAGACGAACATAGATCTGCCGGGGAGGAAAATTAATCTTCTACCGGAACAAATGAAAAAGGAGCAATCTTTTGGCCTCAGTAGGTTCGATGAATTGCTCCATTTTTCGTAACTCCGAATCCGATGTTCAGATTTTGACTCCGGCTTTGTCGTACAGACCACATTTACACTCGAAAGCCATACGGTTCTTACCGCTTCCGATTACTCGAAAAGGCTTTTTTTCCTGACCGCATGTTGGACACATGATTACAGTTGACGTTCCACGGTTGGAAATTGAGTTCTTGGATCCTTTTTTCTCCGCCATGTTTACCTCCGTTTCATTATATAGAAAATTTGTTTTCCAGTTTCAGGCAATCTCCCGAAATACGATTCAATGGGGTAAAAAATAAATAGATGCCCCTGAAAAAATCACATTTCTTTTCTTTTATTGTATATTGTGGAATCTTTACCGTTTAACTTTTCCCCCAAGGAGGGTTTGAATGTCACAACCTTTTGCTGTCTGGCTTATGCCCAGCCATCCCTGCCATTTGATTCTCAAGGAGCGCATATCAGCTCTCTCCTCAGAGTATCGAGGACCGATTTTCAACCCACACTGTACTCTTTGCAGCGGACAAAGCGATGATTTAGAGGCGATTATCGAAAAAACCAAAGAAGCGAGCGCAAAAACCGCTCCGCTGAAAGTACCCACACAGGGAATCGGTTACCGTTCCGAATACTTCCAAACCCTGTTTGTTGCTCTGGGTTTTGTAAAAACGCTTAGAGATACTCACTCCCTGTTTATTGAGGCACTCTCACTGCCCGCGAATCGAGCCTATATGCCGCACATAAGTCTTCTCTATGCACGCATGACCTTAACGCAGAAGAGCGCGCTGGCCGGTTGCGTTGGACTGCCTCTGGATTGCGTGTCTTTGACCTCGGCGGCCATCGTTATTCCGGACAATCCCGAGCATGACTGGCAGGATGTAGGCTCCTGGCAGGCAGTGGCTAATTTTAAGTTTAGGAAAGAAGACGTGGAAGAAAAATAAAGGCAAGCTTCAGACATTGGGAGTGGGTGCATGTTGATCTATTATTTCTGCTTTCGAATCTATTGAATTTCATCAATTATACCGCCTCCCATCACGGTGTCTCCTTTATACAAGACCGCCGACTGACCTGGAGCGACGGCTCGTTGAGGCTGATCCAGAACGACTCTAATTTGATCGGGGCTATACTCCGCGATCTTACAGCCAACCGCTCGGCTGCGATAACGTACTTGAGATTCATACTTCTCCCCCACCCTTAACCCGTCCGGGTGAACGATGCAATCTTTAATGGTGAAGTATGAGGACATAAGCTGATGATTTTCGGCCGCAACGATTCTGTTGTTTTCGGGCTGTATTTCCCTCACAAACATCCGCTTGCCCAGTGCTCCAAGCCCCTTGCGCTGACCGATCGTATAATGCCATATCCCCTGATGTGTCCCGATAACTTTGCCGGCGAGGTCCACGATATCACCCGGGATGGGTTGTGTGCCGCGCCGTCCGATCAATGCGGCGTAATTACCGTCAGGCACGAAACAGATATCCTGCGAATCGCTTCGGGATGCCGTGGGAAGTCCCATCGAGGCGGCCATCTCTCGGATTACGGGTTTGTTCAGCTCTGCCAGCGGAAAAAGCACTCGCTCGATAGCGTTTTGTTCATACAACACATACAAAAAGTATGACTGATCCTTGCTGCGATCGGCTCCCCTGCGTAGATACCCGTTTTCGATCGTTGCGTAATGACCGGTAGCCAGATAATCGTATCCCAACTCACGGGCTTTTTGAAGCAGCAGGCCAAATTTCAGTTTCAGATTGCACTGTATGCAGGGATTCGGTGTGCGACCGCGCTTATATTCATCTACAAAATACCCCACCACACAGTCACCAAAATAATCGGCAACGTCGGCGACATGATGGGGTATGGACAGCGTTTGTGCCACCGCGGCGGCATCATCGACCGCCGCTCGACTTCTCGCCACCAGATCTGCTTCCGGATCATCATCCTGAGCGAGTTTCATGGTTATACCGCCGACCTCATAGCCTTGATTCAGCAGCATGGCAGCCGCAACGGAGGAATCCACTCCCCCACTCATTCCTACTAAGACACGTTTTTTCATGTATGAAATACTTTCAACCTGAGTTTTTTACCTTAAATTCAGCGGTTCGAGGGGATGAGCATGCCAACCCATTGTCAAAAGGATTGTGACCAATCCTTAGAAAACTTCCTCGCGGCAGATGAAACCCATTCCGGGATTTTATCTGTATATCTCATCCCGCACGGTGATCTGTGGCGTCCCGTATCATTACAGATTGCTGAAGTCCGTTATCACTAAATTGTCTACTAAATATGCCCTCTGTAATATTTCGTGTAAAGGATAAAGGTGGTAATCCAAATTGGTTAAACAGGAAATACTGTTTCCTGAAATAAATTCGGAGCGACTTTAGTTCATTTTCTATTTATATTTATGACATATAAGTCCGGCGGAGCCGGAGAATCAGGGATCAAAGATCAAGAAATTAGAAAACAAGAACAAATGTACAAACAGCACTACGTGCTTTTGTGACAAATAATCCAGCCATCAGGTGAGCTGTATGTTTAAAGAACAAAGTATTCCTCTGGAAACTGCCGTAAAAGAGAACCGATTGCCCGAAATCGAAACTTTTCCAGCTCCATTCGATTCATCAGTACATAGAAGCGGAGCCATACGGATCGTTTTTCCTGAGTTTACCTGCGTTTGTCCAAAGACAGGCTATCCGGATTTCGCATCGATTCACCTCTACTATCTACCGGAGCACCTCTGTATTGAACTCAAATCATGGAAATTGTACCTAAACTCCTTTCGTATGATTGGGACATTTCACGAAACGGTTACAAATCACATCTTCGAAACCGTGAAAAAAGTAGTTAAGCCAAGATGGGCTATGGTAGTGGGAGATTTTTTTCCGCGCGGAAACGTGGACACAACGGTCGTGTTCGAAACAGGTACTCCTCGTCCAATCGGCGTGGACAGGCTGTTTACCAAAATCCCCCCGCACAGCCGTGAATTTGAATAGTCGTAAATTTTAAAATAAATCGCCACCAAACAGTGGAGGATAAAGTCATGATACGTAAAATGTCACTAATGCTGCTGATCGCGGTTTGTTCGACAATATACACGGTTGGATGCTCCGACAATCCCTCCAAAGCATCAGAGTCCACGGAAAACAATCAGGATCCAGGCAATCAGGATCCAGGCAATCAGGATCCAGGCAATCAGGATCCAGGCAATCAGGAT
>CAZPHU010000075.1:0-19238 GCA_964586285.1 uncultured Fibrobacterota bacterium
CAGTACTATCGTTCTGCCTTTCAGTTCCTTTTGGCGGGCGCGGTAAGCTACACTTCGAGAGAGGCTTAGAAGGATTCGTTTCCATTCATCTTTACTGGAACAGTCGGTGTCGAATGTATACTCGCGCGAAATCGACTTGACCTCTTCCAGCTGTCCGACCTCTCTGAAATCAATCCCTCGCGATAGATAATAGAGACTGCCGCCGTTCTTTCCGAAACGTTTTTCAAGCTCGGTCTGGGACAGTTTCTGCAAATCCCCGATCGTGGTTATTCCCCATTGATTCAATATCTGTTGGGATTTTTTGCCCACTCCCCAGATTCTGGAAATATTCATTGGTGCCAGCCATCTTTCAATCTCATCGGGGTCAAAGGGAGTTATGGTGATGCCGTTTGGTTTTTGAACATCGGATGCCAGTTTGGCAAGAAACTTATTTGGAGCGATTCCGATAGAGCAGGTCAGGTGTAACTGCTGTTGTATACACGAAGAGATCTTTTTTGCCGTATCAAGGGGGGAACCCCAGAGTTTTTCGGTACCGGTTATATCCAAAAAGGCCTCGTCTACCGAAATCTGCTCTATGTCCGGCGAGAAGCGGTCGAGGATGGACATGATATCCTTGGAGTCTCTGCTGTAGACCTCCATGCGGGGAAGAATAAAGGCGGCGTGAGGACATCGGGCATATGCCTGATTTATCGGCATGGCCGAGTGAATGCCGTATCGGCGGGCCTCATAGCTTGCCGCCGATACAACTCCTCTGTTGCCGGGCAAGGCACCCACTACAACAGGTTTGTCGCGAAGAGACGGGTTATCTCTTTTTTCTATGGATGCGAAAAACGCATCCATATCCACGTGGAAAATGAGACGGTCACTCATATCAAATTATGGCAGGACTATGCGTTTTTTCTTTTCGGGATTGGGCCGGTAGAGGATAATCTTAAAGCCAAGCACATGGACAAGATCGGCATTGAGCTGCTGAGCCAATGCTGCCGCATCTTTTTTTCGATCCAGACCGGATGTATCAAGGAACTGGATTTTGATCAACTCATTATCATCGAGTGCCTTATTGATTGCCTCTAATACTGCCTCAGTCAGCGCATCCTTGCCAACCTGAATACTTGGGTTCAGACGGTGAGCAAGTCCCTTTAGATACTGTTTCTGCTTTGTGGAAGCGATATGTTTCATCGTTCTAGGTTTTCTTTCGTTATAAGGTGTAAATCATTATTAAGGTACAGTATGCAATATGTATTATGCGGCTTGAAAAAAGCTTCAACCTGCAAAGAGACTAGATTGATGTTCATACTCGCGCTCTGAGCTGAAGAAACCACGACCTGATATTACGGATAATGCCGGAGAAATATATACTTGGAGAAGGGTAATTATACAGCCAAATTTTTGGTCAAAGTATTATCTGATGGAAAAATATACTCTTAGGTTCTATGTTCACAAAAGCATGCTTTTTTGTTTCAATATTGGCAATTTTTCCGGGGTTGCTTGATCTTGCTACCCGATTCTCCGGTTTTGCCGTACTCTGGTGTGTGTTTAGAAAGAATAGAAATCGAATCGGCCCTCCAGCACTGCTCCAAACACGGTCCCGTTTCGGTAATCTGGTGAAAACAGTGGGGTATAGAATGTTTTTAGTCCGACTGTACGGGTGCGGTTTGCTTCGTTCCTGAATTGCAGTCCGAACAGGCTGGTGAGATGCGGCCCCACCGCAAAGAATTTCTCTACGTTTTGCGCATCCCTGGCCGTTTTATAGTCCGGACCATAATGTAAGCTTACTCCGATACCCGGTCCCAGAACAAAGTCCAGATCGTCATTTATCCGAAACTGTTGTTCCAGAATAAACTGGGGTTCGAATTGAAGCATCTCGAAAGCCGCCGCAAACAGAATCGGACGCATGACGGGGACGTTGAAAACCGCGGCGGTATTATCATCGAAATGGTACCGCAAGTCCAACATGATATCGGCAATCATACCGCCCTTTTTTCCGGCGGGAGTCGCCACACACATCCGAATGTCATCATATCTACCTCCAAACATCACGCTTAACCCAAGGGAAAAATCCCCCTTGTCCTTCGCGCAAACTGAAGAGTATATGAAGAGAAGCGTAATTGGAATTGATAAGAAGAATTTCATTGTTACTCCATTTGCCTTTGCCTGTGCCGGCAAAAACGGCCGGTTAGAGGTGTTCGAAATTGCGCCGACATCCAGAAACGATCTCCGTTAGATAATTGAGAAGATAATAAATTGGATATGGGATATTGATAAACCTTTCAAATTTTCCCACTCTCTTTTAGTCGCGTGGACCGTATTCGTACCCGGGGATAGGATTAGAACCCGATTTCGGCGCGTAAGAGGATCAAATATCCACAATTTATATTTCCGATGAACCGCAAATATTTTTACATGTCAGTTGAACCTTTGAGTCGGGATGTCTTCGTGAAAAAATCGGTTGTAGCCTTGATTCGTTGCGAATCATACGAACCTTTGGAGCTTGATCGGGCAATCAGAAAAGGTATCGATATTCTGGGCGGTGTAGAGAAGTTTGCCGCAAAAGGTGAGAACATCCTGTTTAAGCCTAACATCCTCAATGGTTCAAATCCTGATAAATGTGTGGTCACGCATCCGAACGTGCTTGGGGCGGCGGCGCGTATTTTTGCGCCAACCGGAGCGAAACTCTCCTATGGTGATTCTCCATGTGTGGAGTCTACAGAGGTTGCCGCAAAAAAAGCCGGGTTTGAGGCCGCGGCTTCCCGTGAAAATCTTCCTTTGGTAGATTTTTCTCAATCGGTTCCGTATTCATTCCGCGAGGCATCCTTCTACGGCTCTTTTCCTCTGGCCCGGGCGGTTACGACCAGTGACGGGCTAATAAGTCTCTGTAAGTTGAAGACACATAACTTTACCAGGATTACCGGCGCGGTCAAAAACCAGTACGGATGCATTCCAGGGCTGCACAAGGCACGATATCATGCGCGTTTCCCCATGATACAGGAGTTCTCGCGGTTTATTGTGGATGTATGCGCTGCGGCCAAAGTCCGGTTGTATATCATGGATGCGGTCTGGGCGATGGAAGGGGACGGCCCTAACAACGGCACTCCTCGTAAGCTGGGGCTGATTCTTATGTCAAGCGATCCGGTTGCTCTGGATGCGACCGCCTGTCGAATCGTAGATCTGGATCCGCTCATGGTTCCCACCAATAAGGCGGGGGCCAAAGCCGGACTGGGGACATACGAATCCAAAGATATCGTAATCGCAGGCGAGCGGTTGGAAGAGTGCATGGACAAAGAATTTTCTGTAGTGCGAAAACCTCCCTTCTCGGTATACGGGCACGGATTGCGAAGAAAACTCCAGGTCCTGCTGGTCCCCAAACCGGTTCTTTCCAAAACCAGGTGCATTAAATGCGGCAGATGTATAGATATCTGTCCGGTGGAGCCAAAGGCGCTGCAATGGAAGGATAATAAAAGGAAAACCCAGCCGTCGCACATTGACTCACGATGCATCCGGTGCTTCTGCTGTCAGGAGGCCTGTCCGGCCAATGCCGTTTCGATAAAAACATCCTTGCCGGGGATAGTGCTTCCCGAAATTATCCATTTTATGTTTCCGATTGTACGCAGGGGATTGCATCTGGTGAGGCGATTTAAAAAAAACAAGACGGTGGAGAGTTGATTTGCAAAGAAAAGAAAGAGTAACATTGCCGGGCCAAATGTGGAAAAATGACGCGATCTTTCTGTACGGGGCCAATCAGCCCAAGCCATATGTGCATGCTTACGCCCAGGATCGTACCGAAGTCGTGTACGGGCCAGCCTGTAAACCCGAGACCGAAATCTATATACACAGATGCGAGGCTTTGGGGATTCCCGTTCGCAGACGGCGCGGCGGTGGGGGAACAGTGGTACTCTCCGGCGGTATGGTGGTTGTCGTTGTCGTGGGTAAACGGCGGGGTGATGAGATGGCCACCTCCATTTTCTCCCGTATTCACGAGGCCGTCATAAATGTGCTTGGTCTCGATCCCAAAATCGTGACTCCGGCCGGTATCAGCGATCTGGCGATTGATGATCGAAAGATTCTTGGAAGCTCTTTGTATCTTTCCAGACGGCCCGCGTACTACTATTATCAATCGTCTCTGATGGTATGTCCGGATATGTCTTTAATTTCAAAACTGTTGGCGCATCCTCCCAAAGAACCCGACTACCGTAAGGGACGATCGCACGACCGCTTCTGTACCTGTCTGTCGGAGGAGGGGATCAATATAAAAACAGAAGATGCCGTGAAAAGAATAAATTCCCGTTTATCCGATTTTCTTCTTTCCGATGATCAATCATTTTCAAAGAAGGTGGCCTGCTGAAAATGGATGAAGATAATAAACTTAAGAAAGGCGCCGATATCCAGCCGCGTCAGAGAAGGCTCAATCCGCTTGAGCGCAAAACCGCCGCCAAAAAGAAAACGATTAAGCTTGATATTGAAGTGATAGCCCGCTACTGCGAGGAAGGGTTTGGTCTGGATGTGATCGCCCGGTGGTTGGGTTCATCACCACTTGCGGTTGCACGAGCTGTCGAAAGAGCCGTTCGAAAAGGTACTGCCTTCAAAGTCGATCATCTAGTCCCGCAGGACATCCGATCAACAATCGAGGAGGCTTTTGAAGCCCTGAACACCACCTCGGTAAAACGTGTCCATCAATATCTGGCTGAAACCGCTTCCGAGGCACAGATCCGAATAGTACGCGGGATTTTGCAGTCGCGCAATCGGGAGTTGTAAGTTCCGGCCGAAAAGAATAGAAAACCATTCAGCCCGCCAAAGTTTGGACGGCCAAAGCCTCCGAAACGGTTTTAATCAGCTGTGACTCATCGAAAGGCTTTTGCAGAAAACCACTCACGCCTCTGGTGAGAATCTTCTGGGTCTTCTCGGTGAAGTCGTATCCGGTAGACAGAATGGCTTTTACGTTCGGATTGATGTGACGCATCTCTGTCAGCGTTTCCACACCGTTTTTATGCGGCATGATCATGTCCAGAATCACCAGATCGATTACATCCCGGTTTCTCTTGTAACACTCGATCGCCTCTACTCCATCTGCGCATGTGGTTACCTGATATCCGTGGGGCAAAAGAAGTGTTTTGCACAAATCCCGTACTATATCTTCATCGTCCACAAGCAGAATCGAAGCTTTCTTGTTTCCGGCAAGAGGTATCTGTTCGGTGGCAGGCCGCTCGGATTCGATCTGCTCGGACAGCGGCAGGTATACGTAAAAGGTGGTTCCTTGCCCGGGTTGGCTTCTGACGCTTATATGTCCGCCATGATTTTTGATACTGCCGTACACGCTGGCCAGACCAAGCCCCGTGCCCTTTCCGACTCCCTTGGTCGTATAGAAAGGCTCATAGATATGAGCCAGGGTAGCTTCATCCATGCCGATACCCGTATCACTGATTGCCAACCTCACATACGCTCCCGCCTTTATCCCAAACTCCGCCAGCCTTCTATCGGTATAATCCATGTGTTCCACTGCCGTCTCAAAGGTGAGCAAACCACCCGTGGGCATGGCATCGCGCGCATTGATCGCGAGGTTTATCAGTGCATTCTGAACTTGAGAAGGATCACCGATGATGTTCTGTTTGTGAGCATAGAGCTTTTTGGATATTCGGATTTTTTTGTCTATGGTGCGGTCCAGAATGGTAATCGTCTCTTCGATAGTCCTGTGAAGATCTATCGGAACCATCTGATATTTTCCTTTACGCGCAAACGCCAGAAGCTTGTTGGTCAGATCGGCCGCACGATTGGTCGCCTTTATGATAGTGGTCACATACTGATCTAATTTGGGATCATCCTGAGCGAATTTACGCTTGATTATGTTGGCATATCCGCTTATGCCTGCAAGCATATTGTTAAAGTCGTGAGCTATTCCTCCGGCCAGCTGACCAATGGCATCCATCTTCTGCGAGTGATGAAGCATGTTTTCGAGTCGCCGCTTGTCTTCCAGCTCACGAATCTGGGATGAGAATTTTAAGATAAGTGCGCACTGAACGGCGAAGACACCGTACAGATCCAGATACTCGGTGCGTGTGGATCGAAACAGAATCACCGCCCCGCAAACGACATCCTCCAGAACAACCGGATAACACAGCACCTGACGCATATTAGTCAGACGGTCGATTTCGGCAAGATGATTGGCGGGAAGCTGGTTGTTAAAGAATGCCTGAAGATTCGTGCACTCCCGGGGCACCGGGTCTTTTACCAGCTCAGAGAGAAGACTGTTGTCCGCAAGATTATGTTTGTCACCTTTGGTCAAAGGGAGACGATAAAAGACAGAATCACTAACCGAGTGCACCGCGCGAGATAGACCCTTAACCGTGTATTTACTGTGATCTCTGTTAAAAAGCATGATCGAGACGAAGAGAGATTCGGATATCTCCATGGCGTAGTCGCAGAGTTTCTGAAAAATAGAATGCTCATCGTATTGCCCTATGATACCTTCCAGACTGTCTCCTATCATGCGAAGTTTTTGACGCTCCTCCAAGACCTTACCGATGGAGAATGTAACGCCGTAGCGTTTTATGCCCAAAAAGGTGACGGCACATAGAGCCGATACACTCAAGACCCCGAAACGCGGTAGCTGATACAGGTTAAGGAAAGAGGGGGCAATATTTGTGATGAAAGTGATTGCTAAGGTGAAAATGAGTCCCACTCCGATTATCCTTGCCTCCTTGCTTTGATTTGCCCTCGGAACCGTAAGCAGCATAATCGAGGGCAACAAAGTTCCTGTGGCCAAAATCAGGGCGAAGAGCAAGAAACCTATCCCCGGTTCATAGTAATAGTCGTAAAGACCCTTTTGGAACTTTCGGTACATAAAGGATGGATACAGGAGGGAGACGATATATATCGTTCCCAGTATAACAGCGAAAACGGTTTGTACCTGTTTTTCGTATTTAAATCGTCTGTCACGATCAACCGTCGCGTTATAGACGCTTATGAGCATATGGAGCCCGAAGTTGGGATTAAAAAGGTAGAGTGGTGAAATCATGACTGCGAGCTGAAGTAATCGCTTCTCCGTGAGATAGGGGAAAAGGACACCACTTATGGAATCTTTCACCGACCAGAGAAAAACGTAGAAAAGAAAAAGTGCGAAAGCACGGGAGGGCTTTGAGTAGTTGAATCGAGGAGCCAGAAAGAAAATAAAAGCAATGCAATAGCAGGCGGTAAAAATCGTAACGAGGTAATAGTAATTTTGCACTAAAAGAGATGTCATAACTCGGTCCTTTTTGATTAACCGGCCGTCTACTCTGCTAAAGCGTTTAAAAACAGGGTTTTTCGGCGATTCACGTGCTCAGCATATGTGTCTAACTGAGTTATGTGAAAGGTTCTGAATCTATAATACAATCAAGATGTCTGGTTTTAAATAAATATTGTCCTGTACAGAAATGTCGTTTCTCTCAAACTCCAGTATTTAAAATAAATAAGATCTAAAAATAAATGTTGAATAGGTTCAACAATGGGAAAACTTCCGTTTCGAATAAAATGTATCATGCCGAATTAAAACGTCATCTTTTCCGGTGTTTAACATAATTTGGATACCGTCCGTCTCGGTGGGTATGCAAGACCGACTGCGAGTATTATTCCTTAAGCCGCAACCGCTTTTTATCTCTTGGAGATCGTTTCCCGTGGTAGGGGCTTGTAATCACCCGCGAGCTGTCCCGAATTCTTTGCGGTAGGTTGAGGTAAGCCATAACCTACAAGTTGACGATGTTCGATGCCTTTGTGCAGAAAATCGGCGGTTCGGTGTAGTTGTCGAGATGTGATAGGAGTTAGGGCCAAAAGGACAAACTCTGCTAATTCGACTTACAGCAGCGGAAACCGGTCTGGGGTTTGGCGGCACCGCCTACACCGGGGGATACTGTCTGGCATTTAGAGTATGGGCCGCCCATGAGCATCGGACGGTCGTTTTCGCCTACAACCCACTCGAAAATATTTCCGGTCATGTCGTAGGAGCCGTATTTACTTACGCATCTGTGACGATGGCCGGAAACTTCGATGTTTTTGGCACCGTCCGTATTACACACATGCTCCTCGAATACCCATCCGTAGGGGTAGGTGTAGCCCTCGACTCCGCTGCAGGCATATTGCCACTCTTCGGCAGTACAGAGCCGCTTTCCCTGCGCCTCGCAAAACTCCCGCGCTTCATCGAAAGAAACGTTTCCCCTGGGCCTGGCGCCTTTTGTGTTTGGGTACTCATACGCATCTATACAGACCTTGAAGAAAGGGCGGTCAGATTCACTGGGCGGAACATCGACCAGGTTCATCCCGTCCTCACAAAAAAGAGGCTTTGCATAGCGCTCGATCTCATCTTCATACGAGGATTTAGAATGTCTGATAACCCTTGCGACCCTGGAATTTTCGAACTTTCTGGTATCTCCGGCAGTCGTTTCCAGAGTCAACTCGCCGTTGCTTTGTTTTCTTATGTAGCCGACCAGCATCAAGGGCGGTTTGGGGTTACCATACTCGTCGTATTCGTTACTGTTGACGTAAATGGTATCGAGCGGGCCGAGTGGTCGGTTCGGTTTTTCGTCAAGATCAGCCTTTTGCGGAGGTCTTTGGACAACGGTGGCAATCTGCTTGATTATTTCTCGGGTAATTGGCACGATCGATCCGTCAATGTCCAGATACATGGTCTCTTCCGTGACTTCACTCACACGGCCTCGAAAAGTGGTTCCCGTCGAGATTGTCACATCCACCTTGGCGGTATTGCCGCTTAATTTTTGAAGATCCTCATAGGAAAGTATTTCGGATTCGCTTATCCCATCGCCCGAATTGGCGGAGGGATTGACCGAGTACTTTTCGGGGGGAGACAGCATTTCATATTTGAGGATCAGCGCACCTCTAAACTTATAGGGTGTACCGTTATCTTCCACCACAAGGGAGGTGTCGTCTTTTAACTCCACCGTTCCTTCCAGTACGTCTCCGGTTGTAAGTTTCATCCTATATTTTCCGCCGACCAGGATATCATCCAAGTTCTTGATCGCCCGGGCGGGTGTGAAAAACAGCAAAATCAGGCCGAAAAGGCCGATCGAAAATGCACTTTTCATATCTTCTCCTGTAACTGTCTGCGCCCCGCCGAATCGTTGCATTCGGTAGAAATATATTCGCATTAATAAGTTGGAAATTCCAGTGTAAACTGAAAAAAGAAACGGATAGATGCTATATAAACATATCAAATGTCCACCTCAATATGGAAATTTCAGCCCTTGAGCTTGGATCGGCGCAAGGATCGATTTCGATCCAAACACCTTTAACCATATGGATGAAACCGGGTTGTAGCGGTTGCTTTTTTAGTCTTAAATTCTACAAAAACCGCTGTCAGAGTATATTTTTCCTCCAGCGGCGACTAAATAGACCGGTGAAAAACCGTATCTATGGAATGATGAATAAGGATTACCTAATCGAGAAAAGGAGAATTTGTATGGCTGCAGGAAAACAGGTTGTTATGTTCGGCCCCCCCGGAGCGGGAAAGGGAACACAGGCGGCGAAACTGGTCGAATTGATCGATGTTCCTCATATATCAACAGGCGACATGTTTCGCTATCATATTAAAAACGATACCGGTCTGGGAAAGACCGCAAAGGAGTATTCCAACCAGGGTAAACTGGTTCCGGATGAAGTGACTATAGCGATGGTTCGCGAGCGGTTAAGCCGTGATGATGTGAAAGAAGGATTCTTGCTGGACGGGTTCCCCAGAAGTGTGCCTCAGGCCGAAGCGCTGGATAAGATGTTGCCGGAGCTGGGATTAGGGCTGGATCACGTAGTCAATATTGCGGTTGCCGACGAAGAGATCAAGCAGCGTCTGGCCAAGAGGGCCACAATCGAGGGGCGTGCCGACGATGCGGATGCGTCGGTTGTTCAGAACCGCCTGGATACATACAAAAGCCAGAGTGAGCCTTGTCTGGAGTATTATCGTCCGAAAGGAATCGTGCGGGATATCGACGGTCTCGGCACAATCGACGAGGTCTTTGGCCGCATAAAGAAGGTTTTTGAATAAGAAGCCTGTTTCGCTTTGCAAAGATTCAAGGCGGGCCGGATGTGCCCGCCTTTTTTTATTGGTGCGCCCTGCAGGGGCGCACCAATAAAAAAAGGCTGTCGGAGGGGTGATTGATCAATAGATACGAAGTCGCAAGTCAAATCTTTGATATTAATAGTTTTAAACATCAGCAGACTGCTTCTCTAATCTTCTCGTGTACTGTTGTTGTTTCCATTCGAAAGAGCCGAAAACGCCCAGAAAAACAGCCATTATAGTCATCGGAAGCTGAAGGAGTGAGGCCGGCAAAAAGAATGGTAATAAGGACTGCTGTCTGAACAGCTTCATTCCCGGAAGCATAAGAAGAGCTTCTCCCAACACTTTCACTGCCCACAAGATTCCCACCAGGGGCCATAGCCCGGGGACGAAAAAGCCTGCAATAGAGGAGGATACGATGCCCAGATAGAAACTGAAAATTCCTCCCAGAAAGGCAATCTGGCCCGCGTTGTAATGAACAGTTTTGGATCCCCATCGTTTGCGCTGCTCAAAAATTCCCCGAATAGTAGGGGTGGGGGTTGTGACAACAGCTCCGTTATAATCGATCATGTAGCGAACCTGCCAGAATCGATCGCGCCAGATTCTTTGCACCAGCAGATCATCATCACCGGAAACAAGCTCACGCACGCTGCTGTAGCCGTCTATCTGCTCGAACACAGATCTGCGGAAAGCCAGGTTGTTTGCGTTTGAATTCAACGGAAAACCCGCCCCGATAGCGCTTGCCGAAACGATGCCGTGGGAGAGAAACTCAATTGCCTGAAAACCGTAAAGAAAAACCGACATCCCCGGATCGCGGTAGTATGTGGTAATACCCTGTACCAGACCGGTATCTTCCTCAAAATGACGGTCTATGGTTTCAAGCCACATGTCTTTTACCACACAATCCGCATCGGTATACACGATAATCTCATTGACGGCTTCGGCCACGGCATGAGTCAGGGCGTTTTTCTTTGGACTATATCCGTCGGGAAGTTCGGCTATGGTTACTACCTTGAGGTTTTGGAATTCCTTCTGGAGTTTATAGAGGATTTCTCCGGTGCCGTCCTGAGATCGGTCGTTTGCCACGATAACTTCAAAACGGGATGAATCGATCGTTTGATTCATTACCGACCTTATGCAACGTTCGATATACAACTCTTCATTACGCGCGGCGATGACGATGGAAAAAGTTAGATTATTCGGTTCGGAAGGTATGCGGTTTCGCAATAGTCCCCACCTGAGAAACAAAACCGCTCCCACATACCACGTCGCGAAGAGTGCAAATATTATCGTCAAAAAGAAAGGAAACTCTATGCCCATAATATCAATATCATGATAAAATCACCACTTATATTTAGCAGCGATCGGAAAACGTCGTCCCTGCCCGAAAGCTTTGGGGCTGACTTTAAGACCCGGTGCCGCCTGGCGGCGCTTGTACTCGTTTTTCTTTATCGCATTTATTACCCACTCCACCTGCTCTCGAGAGTATCCTTGCGCGATTATCTCATCACCCGAGGCTCCTTCCTCGATCAGCTTTGCCAAAATTGCATCGAGTACATCATAGGGAGGAAGGGTATCCTGGTCGGTCTGGTTTGGACGGAGTTCTGCGGACGGGGGCTTGGAAATGGTTTGTTGGGGTATGATCTCCTTTTCCCTGTTGATGTATTTAGCCATTTCGTAGACCATTGTTTTGGGAAGATCCGAAATGACACTCAAACCACCGTTCATGTCTCCGTACAGGGTAGAGTAGCCTACAGCCGTCTCACTCTTGTTGCCGGTCGCAAGAAGAAGCGATCCGAATTTGTTTGAGAAGGCCATCAGTATGTTGCCGCGGATTCGGGCCTGAAGGTTCTCTTCGGTTGTATCCGGTTCCCGGCCCTCAAAATGAGGCTCCAGCGTCTGCAGGTATGGAGAATAAACCGATTCGATCGGGATAATTTTGAAACCTATACCCAAATTTTGAGCCAGAACCTGAGCATCCTTTACACTTCCCTCGGAAGAGTATCTTGAGGGCATCGCAACTCCAAGGACGTTGCTGGCCCCGATTGCTTCAACCGCAAGGGCGCAGGTAACCGCCGAATCTATACCGCCGGAAAGTCCCACCACAGCGGAATTAAATCCGCATTTGCGCAGGTAATCCTTTATCCCCAGTATCAGAGCATCGTGCACCATGGATACTTTGTCGAATGCCGGCATATCCTGTTTTTGGCCGGGATCTTTTGTGTCGATTACCTCTACCGCCTCTGCAAATGACGGCAAAATCGTTCTGATGGATCCGTCACCGTCAAACACCATGCTCGTGCCGTCAAAAATAAGCTCGTCGTTTCCGCCCGTCTGGTTCACGAAAACAAATGGGACATCGTGCTTTTGGGCATGGGACTGAATAAGCTTAAATCGAAGACTTTCCTTGTTGACGTGGAACGGAGAAGCGGAGAGGTTGATAAACAGTGTCGCCCCTTTTTTCGCCAGATCCTCCACCGGATCGAAACTGTAAAGATGCTTGTCCCATATCGAAAGCCCGTTCCAGGCATCTTCGCAGATTGTAATGCCCAGAGTCTCGCCTTTGTACTCGAAAACCTCTATTCTCGGCGCCGGATCGAAATAGCGCGTCTCATCGAAAACATCATAACTGGGCAGAAGGCTTTTGTTTTGATGGAACGGGATGCACCCGTTATCGATAAGAACCGCCGAGTTAAAGAGTCCTTTGCCGTTAGGAACGGAGTCGGGAAGAGCCAGGCCCGTCAGGATTCCGGTATTCGGAAATGATCGACTGATATCGCACAACTGATCCAGAGCCGAAAGCCCGTCGCGAATAAACCACTTATGCTCAAGTAGATCGCGAGGGGGGTAGCCCTGAAGATACAGTTCAGGAAAAACCAGAAGATCGGGGTCGAGGGAGGCTGTGTCGTTTAGTATTCGGGCAATACGTTGCGTATTGCCCGCTATATCACCCATTATCGGGTTAAGTTGACAGATGCCGATTTTCATAATGGATGAAACTACTTCCTTATTATAAGCGATTCGCCGGTCATTTCCTCGGGCTTTTCTAAACCCATGATGTCCAGAATGGTAGGGGCGATGTCCGCCAATTTTCCGTCATTCCGAATGTCGACATTTTCCATTCCCACTATGGTCAGCGGTACCGGATTTGTGGTATGGGCGGTCATCGGTGAATCGTCGGCAAGTGTTGTCTGGTCGGCATTACCGTGATCGGCACATAGTATGCAGACTCCGCCCTTTGCCAGCGCTGCCTCTACAACATCATGGACACAGGTGTCGACCGTTTCCACCGCGGTTAAAATGGCATCGTATACACCCGTGTGGCCAACCATGTCGCAGTTGGCGAAGTTGGTTATAACTACATCGTATTGATCGCTGTTGATCCCATCTACCAGCTTGTCGCGAACTTCGTATGCGCTCATTTCCGGTTTCATCTCGTAGGTTGCGACTTTGGGGCTGTTTACCAGTATTCGGTCTTCGTTTTCAAACGGCTCATTTCTCTGACCGTTGAAAAAGAAGGTGACATGAGCATACTTCTCGGTTTCGGCACATCGAAGCTGTTTCTTACCGTTTTTGGCCAGAATTTCCCCAAGGATGTTTTTGTTTTCCATCTCGGGAAAAGCCTCTTCGAAGTTACCATTGTCGTAATAGTGGGTCATAGCGACGAAATGAATGTTGTGTTTGACAGTTTCAAACTCCTTGAAATCCGGCTCTACAATCGCTTTGGTAAGCTGCCGGGTCCGGTCAAAGCGGAAGTTGAAAAAGATCATGACATCATCCTTACCGGCTCCCTTGTAGTCGATAAGGCGCGGCTTGATAAACTCGTCGGTTTCGCCTGCCGCATATGCATCATCGATGCCGCTTTTCCAATCGGAAATCGGTTTTCCCTCACCCCGGATCAACGCCCGGTATGCGAGTTCCGTCCTGTCCCATCGATTATCTCTGTCCATGGCGAAGTATCGTCCGATAAGACTCCCGACCCGCCCTACTCCGACACGATCGATCCCTTCCTGAAGGAACTGCAGATGTTGGTGGGCGGATTTCGGCGGTGTATCCCGGCCGTCGGTCAGTGCATGTATGACCACATTTTCAAAATTCATTTTCTTGCACAGCTCAAGCAGAGAGATACAGTGGCGGGTAACGGCATGCACCCCCTCCTCCTGAATAAGGCCCATCAGGTGAAGAGTGGAGTTGCGTTTTTTTGCCTTCTCTATAGCGGATACGAAAGCCTGATTGCTGAAAAAGTCCCCGTCCGAAACACTCTTGTCGATTCGAGTAAGGCTCTGATAAACAACCCTTCCGGCGCCGATATTCAGATGTCCTACTTCGCTGTTACCCTGGTAACCCTCAGGCAGCCCGACACTCAGACCGGATGTTTTGACTATTGTTGTTGGCCATTTCTTTTCGTACTCGTCGTTAAATGGCGTTTTTGCGCTGGATATCGCGTTGGATTTCCCTTCAGGGGCATTTCCCCATCCGTCGCGAATTATAAGACAAACCGGTCGGTGCATGTATATATCTCCTTCATCGCAGATTTATCGTTTTCTACAGGTATGTATCGGTAAAATTTTGGCAATTCAATGCCTCCCACGTTTTCGTTTCAAAATAGTAAGCGCAGTGCTGCTCTTTTCGGGTAAGGTGAATTTCGCCTTATTCTTCCTTTTCTTTGCTCTTTTGTGTATCCTGGGCAAGACGCGCCTTCTTCTCAAAGTTCCAGCTTTGAATGCGTCCGTTTCCCTTACACGCCCAGCACTCTCCGACTCCGTCACAGTATCGGCATTCAGCTGCTCCCTTGCAGTATGGGCATTCCTCCTCGTATGTAACGCGCTTGATGTTTCGGTCGGGTATGTTTTTGGTGCTTGTTTTACGTACACCGGTTCCATCGCAAAATGTGCATTTGCCGGTACCCTTACAGTAACTGCAGGTTCCGGGTTTCTTTGAACAGAAAGGACATTCCTTTTCATCATATCGTGCACGGCTTTTATTTTCACGTGCACACGAAGCTGCTGCAAAAGCGGCGAGAGCCGCAACAAAGTTTCTTCTTTTCATCTTGGTAAAACCTCATCAGACAGTTAATGGTACTTCGATACTCCGGATCCGATTGCCAAAGAACACTCCTGACGTAAAACAACAAAGAGTGTAAATATAGCACATACCCCCGGTTATATAAAAACATTATTTCCTTTGACACCGATACGTAACGTATTTTAAAAAGAAATTGGAACACTGTCACACTCATATTGTGGGAAAGGAAATAACAGTATGCGATCCTTTCGGCTTTTTGGCTCCATTGGAATGGTCATATCTTTGAGCATTATCCTTATTGCTGCTACACATCCTGACGGTAACAAAGAATTTTTCACTCACAACGTTCGAAAAGGTGAGAGTGTAAGTTTGATCTGCATCGACTATTACGGCCATTACACCAACGATATGGGCAATGCAATCAAAAATTCCAACCCCTCGATTAAAAATATCAATGTTATCTATCCGGGGCAGAAAATGAAACTCAAAAACCCCGATTATAAAGCAACAGCGGCCAAACCCGACGACAAACAGCCTGTCTTTTACAAGAAAGTCAAAGCGACACAAGGTGTGGTCACCTATGTGGAAGGCCGGGCAACAATCACTCCCAAGGGACTGGGTGCCAAACAAAGTTTGAAAGTCAACACAATCGTTGAGCCGGGCGATCTTCTGGAGACTGCCTCGGACGGTCGTGTTGAATTGATTATAAACCGCGAATCGGTTGTTCGCATGAGAGAGAATACGCGTTTGAACATAGACCGATTCAGAGATAATGAGAAAAATACCGACAAAACGTCTTTGGGCTTTTCATTCGGTTCTCTATGGACCAAGGTGAAGAAGTTTTCCGACAAAGTCAGCAGGTTTCAGCTCGAGTTGCCAAACGCGGTTGCCGGCGTACACGGAACCGTTTACCAGACCGTTGTGGATCCGCAAAGCGGATCTGAGGTTGCGGTTTACGAGGGTGAAGTGGCAGTATCGGGTAAAAGTGCCGACAGCGATCAAAGTGACGAAAATACTTCCGGTGTCAGGGAAGTTCCCGGTCCCGGAGAGGTTCGCGGACCACATGAGGTATCCATGGAGGAGTGGGTGCATATAGTCACATCGATGCAGCAAATCCGTATCGGTAAGGACGGTAAGCCGGGCAAACCGAAAGAATTTACCAAAAAAGCCAACGACAGTTGGGAAAAATGGAATGAGGAGCGGGACAGGCGTATCGCCGAAATATTCGGGGAGATTTAAAACATGCCGGTCAAGAAATTAGTGGTCCTGGGCCTGGGAACATTGCTGTTTGGTGTGGTGTTGTTTGCGTTGCATTTTTTCGTGCCTTTTGTCGAACACACATTCTACGATCTGAATTTTGCCCTTTCACCCGATAAGACACCCGATTCGGTGGTGATAGTGGGTATAGATGAAGAGAGTATCGCCAAAATCGGCGGTTTTCCGTGGCCGCGAAGTACAATTGCCGATCTGGTGGATAAGATCGATCAGGCCCGTCCAAAGGTAATCGCGATGGATTTTTTCTTTCCATACCGCGATGCTCCCCAAGAAAACGACAGTCTTGAAAGGGTATTCTCGAGAGTTTCCGGGCTGGTGTTACCCTTTCGTGCGGGTAAGATCATTCCGGACCAACAAACGCATACCGCCGCGATTCCACCCTCGGCACTCAAACATCGCTTCTTGATGGTAAAAAATCAGCAAAAGCTGGCCCAACATCGTCTGTACGCGACCGGACGGATAGATGTTGCCGATTCCCGCTTCGCCGTTCATGCAAAACGCAGCGGGTTTGTAAACGTATCTACCAACCGAACCAGCCAGAAACTTCGCGAAATTATACATGTGATTCGGGCCGGAAAAGAATATTTTCCCTCTTTTGCACTTGCAGCGGCAGCATCGTTTCTTGATGTTAAACCACAGGAGTTTGTCCTGGACGGACGTCCGGAGGTTCGGGTCGGCAACCACAAGGTACCCCTTACCAGCTATGCTGCATCCACACTGCTGAATTTCAGGGGCAGGCCAGGAACAATAAAGACTGTTTCCGCCTCTGATGTGATCGCGGGGAAAGTTCCTTTCGGTGCGCTTCGGGGCAAACTCGTATTTGTTGGTATAACAGATCTGGCCGGTGCACCCGATCTTTTCATCACTCCGGCGGGGAGCAGCTTCCCCGGAGTCGAAATATGGGCGACAGCAGCGATCGATATCTTGCAGAATGCGTGGGTGAGAACACTCAACGCGCCTCTTGCTGCTATTCAATGGTTGCTTGTGCTAACGATTTTTCCCGGTCTGGCTTTGTTTATCCCCGATCAGCGCAGATATCTTTCCCTGATGGTGGGAACGGGCATAGTTGTGGGGGCGATTATTTTGAGTGTCGTTCTTTTTCGTACGATGCAAACTTTTTGGAATCCGGGCTATTATGTGTATGCATGGGTTTTTTCGCTGCTGTGGCTGGCCGCCCAGAAAGCGGATCCCTCGTTGATGGGCTCCGGTGGTATAGAACTGGAGCCGGTGGAGGGTGATGACGACAGTCTTTTGCCGCCTAAAGAAGACGAGTTTATACAAACCATCCCCGACAGTGCGACCGCCAGGCATGCATTGGAGAACATTCGCATAAGCACTCCCGTGCCCGCGATGGAAGTGCCCATGGGAACAATTGTGGAAGACGATCTGCCTATCGGAGATTTCGCAGCAGAACAATCCCCCTTTTCTTCCCGCGGCAACGGGCTGGTATCGGAGTTTCAGAAACTTGCCGGGGGACGAATCGTAAAGATGCTTGGAAGCGGCGGTATGGCCGATGTGTATCTGGTTTGGAACCCGCGTATGGATGTTTATCGTGCGATAAAGGTCATAAAGCCGGGACAGTCATCGCATCTGCTGGACAGGTTTGAAACCGAGATCCGAATTTTCGCCAATTTAAATCATCCCAATATCGTGCAGTGTTACAACGCCGGGCACTGGTTTGACCTTCCGTATCTGGAGATGGAGTTTATTCCAGGCGCGGGACTGGATCAGATACTGGCCAAGTGTAAACGGCTGTCACCGGAGCAAACTCTGTCGGTGGGGGTTCTGGTGTGCAGGGCCCTTCACTACGCGCACCAGAGAATCGTATCGGTCTATGGCCAGACATATAAAGGTGTGATACACCGGGATTTGAAACCCGCGAATATAATGCTTAGCAGGGGAGGGCGAATAAAGCTGACCGATTTTGGTATAGCGCGTCCCCAGGCTGTAAGTT
This sequence comes from uncultured Fibrobacterota bacterium, assembly GCA_964586285.1. Taxonomy (GTDB): domain Bacteria; phylum Fibrobacterota; class Chitinivibrionia; order Chitinivibrionales; family CAYFVL01; genus CAZPHU01. Next base: position 18,285 of record CAZPHU010000075.1, read on the forward strand.
TGCACACGATGGATTCCGGAAAAGTCGTAGGTACACTTCCATACCTGGCACCCGAACAGCTGGACGGCAAGGAACTTGGGCCTTATACCGACATCTATGCTCTGGGGGCAACCTTATTTGAATTAGTAACGGGGGAACGTGCGTTTCCTCAGTCTGATATCACGACTCTTGTAAACGCCAAAACACGCGGAGAAATCCACCGTCCCAGGAACTCTGCCCAAATTCCTACTCCTTTGGTGAATGTGATTGACAAGGCAATGGCCAAAAATCCCCAGAATCGTTTCGAGTCGGCTCTTGCCATGGGGCGTGAACTGGAGAGGATTTTGAGGGCACAAAGCAGGGCGGCGGATGCCCGCTTTCTCAGAAGTCTTGTCAGGAAATTTTGGAACTGACCCGTTTCACTATCTAAAACATTCATGCTAAAAGATACCCAGTACTCACGAATTCAATAGAACGAAGAGAAAATATGCCGCACGTTTATCTTGAAGTGATTAAAGGAGTCGAGAAGGGGCGACGGTACAGGATTGTTGACGGTGCGAACAGTATCGGTCGCAACCAGGACAATCAAATTGCTCTGGCCTCACGGGAAAGAAGTGTCTCTGGACACCATGCAATCTTATATAAGTCTCAGCAAAGCATCATGATACAAGACTTGCAGAGCACAAACGGGTTGTATGTCGATGAGAATCGAGTCGCCGAGAAGGAACTCAAAGAGGGGGCGGTTCTTGGCTTCGGCAAACGAGGTCCCAGGCTTTCGCTTGTTTTATCCGAAATAGAACTGGATTGTGACAATCAACAGGGTTTGTTTCCGGGAGCGACAGCGACTTCAGAGAGTACTAAACGATATCAGACCTCAGAAAATCCTCTGGAAACCCCTGCTGCAACAGGTCCCCAGCCTGTAAAACCATCATCGGCCGAGGAAGAAGGCCCTCTGAGTAACGCCTCGTTCCAGGG
>CAZPHU010000076.1:0-18903 GCA_964586285.1 uncultured Fibrobacterota bacterium
CAGCTTGGCAAGAAGGATGTTTCCGCCGTTTTCCCTCAGGCATACCGCCCCAACGATCCGTCGTTGCCAAGCGGAGTCAACAACGTGGATATCGATACCGAGATGGCCAAACTGGCGGAAAATCAGATTCTTTTCAACTACGGAATGCGTTTTTTACGTGGCGGCTACAAGAAACTCAATGCGGCGATCAAGGCACAAAGTCTGCCGCTTCAGTAATCGGGGAGTGATATATGTCTTTAGTAGGACACTTTTCGGGGCTTAATATCAGCGCATCGGGAATGCGGGCACAGCGCATGCGCCAGAATGCCATATCGTCCAATCTGGCCAATGTCGAAACCACCAGGACTCCAAACGGCGGTCCTTATCGTCGTCAGTTTACGGTCTTTGAGGCTCAGAGTGATTCACGGGACGTGAGTATTCTAAACCAAAGGGTGGCTCTCTGGGGGTCACGGACAAGTTCGGCTCACATGCAGGTACCGGCCTCCAATTTCCCGCGCGATGAGCGATTCTTCGGAAACGGGGTTCACGTGGCGGAGATTCGTCAGGATCAGCGGCCGCCCAAGATGGTGCACGATCCGGCGCATCCTGATGCCGATGAGAACGGGTACGTGGCGATGCCCAATATCAATGTCGTGCAGGAGATGGCGGAGATGATAGCCGCAACACGCGCCTATGAGGCAAACGCGACTGCATTCGATGCGACTAAATCGATGTTGATGCAGGCGTTACAGATGTAAAAGGAGTAGAAGGTGGCTGTTGAATCGATAGGAAATCAAAATAATTGGGCGCAGTTTATGAAGGCTGCCGAACACGCCCGCAGGCGCAATGAAGGCTTGGGGATGCAGGTGGCCGGGCGGCCCAAATCAAATGCGGGCCTAAACAGGGCCGATTTGCCGGCGGGGTGCTCCACGGCTCCCGCAAACGCCGCTTTGGCCCGCAAGTTCTATGCGCCGGTCAACAGGCCCCAGAGTCCGACAGTTTCGGTCGGGACCCGTTTCGATGCATATGCCTGAAAATAAAATTGATTGTTGTTTCCAATCAACCGATATACTACAATAGACATTAAACTACCGGCAGGTGAAATCATGAATATCAATCAAATAGGTCCGGTTCAGGACCCGGGTGGACCTCAGCGCTCCAATCAGGTATCGAAGGCCGGAAAAGATTACCCCAGTTTCAAAAAGACACTGGATGGATTTCTCAACGATGTAAACAGCATGCAGGCTAAGGCCGGAGAGTCGATAGAGAAGCTTGCGGCGGGAGAAATCAATGATGTGCACCAGGTGATGAACACGGTGCAGGAGGCGGGTGTCGCCTTTAACATGATGATGGAAATCAGAAATAAAGTCATGGAAGCTTATCAGGAAGTTATGCGAATGCGCCTTTAAGCTTTCGAAAGCAGGCACAAGGGGAAGTGTGCTTGTCTTTAGAAAAATCGATACAATCGCATCCGCCTCATGAATCGATTCCCGCTGGGTTTTCAGCAGTTTGGGAAAACCGAAAATCGATCTTTACGGCGGAATTGTCGATTCTTCTCTCATCGGAAGAAAAAAATCAGGGGAGTATAAGGGAGGCAAAGTCAGGATATGGCCGATTTCTTCAAACAGTTGATGTCCCAGCTACAGACAATCTGGCATCGTCTGTCACTTCAACAAAAAATTATCACCACATCGATTGTAGCTTTTGCTATTCTGGGACTGTTGACGCTTACGTTGTGGAGCCGTGACGGTGTTTCGGACAAGGGCAGACGGGTTTTGTTTTCCAACGTTACGGTTGAAGAGGCGGCGGAGGTGACCGAAGCGCTCACGGAGGCCGGCTACAAGTACGAGCTTTCCAACGACGGCAGAACCGTTTTGGTGGAAACCAGACAGCTTTATGAGATACGCATGGCCCTTGCCCGAAAGGGGCTCCCACGATCCGGCGGGGTGGGCTATGAGATATTCGACAAGAACAACATCGGTATGACCGATTTTGCCCAGAAGATAAACGCCCGTCGCGCCCTGGAGGGGGAGCTTCAGAGGACTATCGAGGGGCTGGATGAGGTCAAGGCCGCACGCATTCACATCGCAATCCCGGAACCCACAATCTTTCTTGATCAGAAAAAAGACGCCAAGGCCTCGGTGGTGATTAAAACAAAAGCCGGTCGGGAACTTTCCAAAAATCAGATCCGGGGAATCTCTCACCTTGTTTCTTCCAGTATAGACGGCCTTAAGACGGAAAACATATCGATTGTGGATTACGAGGGCAAGCTTCTTTCCAGTCCATACGCAAATGATGAGACCGCCTTGGTTGGTTCACGCAACATGGAGCTTCAGCAGGCATTCGAGCGTAACATTGAAAAAAAGATCGAGAATATGCTTATGGGGGTACTTGGTCCGGGCAAAGCCTCGGTGCAGGTTGCCGCCGATCTTGATTTCGATCAGGTACAGCGTACGATGGAGACCTATAATCCCGACAGCAGGGTAGTGCGCTCGGAGGAGCGAATAGATGATCTTACCGAGAACGCTCCGGACGGTGAGCGCCAGATGGAGCGATCGTTGACAAACTACGAGATAGACAAAACGGTTGACCATATCGTGCGTGAGGTCGGAAATGTAAAGAGGCTGACTCTGGCGGTGGCGGTGGACGGCAGGTATACGCGGGATGAGAGCGGGGAGTTTGTGTACCAGCCTCGTTCGACCGAAGAGATCATGAAGATCGAGGATATGGTCAAAAACGCGGTTGGATACGATCTGGCGCGCGGGGACCAGATAGCGGTCAGCAACGTCAAATTTGACAACGAACACCTTCGTCGTCAACAGGAGGAGATGCAGCAGCAGCAGATGTGGGAACGGCGCATGATGATAGTCAAATATGTGGGAATCTTTTTGATTGCCGTTTTGCTGATCTTCTTTATCCGTCATCTGGGTAAGACACTGGCCGAAGCGATGAATCCGCCGGCACCTGTAATAGAGCCGATTGGTCCTGAAGAGGAGGAGCCGATTGAGGTGCCTGAGGACGTTCGCCGTTCAAACGAGCTTCTGGAACGTGTAGAAATAATGACTCGTGAGGAGCCGGTAAATATATCCTCGATAATCCGCCAGTGGCTTCAGGAATCATCTTCGACTCAAAAACGCACAAAGCGCCGCTGAAGAAGCTTGCATCAGTGCTTCAATCAGGGTATAATCTTACAGGATCCGTTTGGGGGAAGCAGGCGGATCCGGACACCGGCTCTATCGACAATAAAATGCGTAAGCCGCTGAGTTGAGTGAAACAATCAAAGACTACTTTTCAGGGAAGAACAAAATATGCCGGGTTTCTATAAAGAATCTTACGACGATAAGAATACTTCGCCCAAGCCCAGGATCAGTATTGACAGTATACCGGGGCCGAAGAAAGCGGCGATTGTGATGGTTGCTTTGGGCACGGATGCCTCCTCGGAGATTTTCAAGAATCTGGAGGAGCAGGATATCGAGCGCTTGACAACCGAGATCGCTCAGCTTGACGATGTTTCTTCGGAAATACGCGAGGCGGTGCTTGAGGAGTTTCACAGCATGGCCATGGCTCAGCAGTATATCTCCCAGGGCGGACTCGATTACGCCAGGGAAATACTTGATCGTGCTTTGGGGCCTCGCAAAGCCAAGGAGATTTTGGAGAAAGTTCAACAAAGTATCCGTACAACCGGTTTCAATCTTCTTGAAAATGTCGATCCCAAGCAGCTTGTCAATTTTATACAGAAAGAACATCCTCAGACCATAGCTTTACTACTTGCACATATGGAGCCGCAAAACGCCGCTCCGATAATCTCCGCCCTGCCCCAGGAGCTTCAGGTCGATGTCACTACCCGTATAGCAACAATGGAAAGCATATCTCCTGAGACGCTTGACCAGGTGGAAGAGGTGCTTGTCAGTCAGGTAAAATCGCTGTTTGGTGGTGATGTAAGTGAGATCGGCGGTGTAAAATCGGTTGCCGAGATGTTAAACAGTGTCGACCGGGGAGCGGAAAAGAACATTTTGGGCAATCTGGAAAGAGAGAATCCGGAGCTTGCCACGGAGATCAAAAACCTCATGTTTGTATTCGAGGATGTTATGCTGCTTGATGATCGTTCGATGCAGCGGGTCCTGAAGGAGATCGATACAAAAGAGCTGTCGATGGCGCTAAAGGGTGCAAGCGAAGAGCTTCAGGACAAGTTTTTCCGCAACATGTCCTCACGCGCATCGGAGATGATTCGCGAAGAAATGGAGTACATGGGGCCGATTCGTCTAAAGGATGTGGAAGAGGTTCAGCAGCGGATCGTGGATGTGGTGCGGCGCCTGGAGGAAGACGGGGAGATTATTATAAGCGGTCGAGGCGGAGAAGAAGAAATTGTCGTGTAACAACGCAATGTTAAATCATCAATATTCGACATCGGGGTAAAGATGGCAGACACACCGCTATCCTCTGAAGATGTGACCAGCCTGATAGATCATTTGTTAAAGACAAAGGATCCGGCGACGGTTGGACTCAAGAAGATAATAAAAAATAAAATAGATGAGGATCGGGATTTTCCCCTGCAGTCGCTTTCGATGGAGGAGTTTGGCTCGGAGGAGAAGTCCACGCCCATATTCAATGAAGCCGAGCAGCGTATACTGGAGTTGGAGAAGAGATGCCGTGAGCTGGAGAAATCCGTTGCGAAGGAAAAACTCAGCGGTGAGCAAAAGGCAAAGGAGTCCTTTGAAAAGGGTGTGGCTCAGGGCAAGGCACAGGGCGAGAAACAGGGCTTTGATAGGGCTACAAAAGATTACCGCAAACACATAGAGCGGCTGGAGCAGCGAATAGTGGCGGTTTTTTCCCGTATCGATCAGGAAAAGAAGTTGATGCTTATAAACAGTCATCGGATGCTTTTGAACTTCTCTTTTCAGCTTGCCCGCAAGATTGTCTGCCGCGAGATTCAGACCGATTCGGATGTAGTTATAAACGTTGTGAGAAAGGCGCTAAGTTATATATCGGAGCGGGAGCGGCTTACCATAAAAGTTTCTCCGGATGATTTGCAGACTGTGACCGACAAGAAAAACCTGTGGCTTTCTGTAAATGAACGTCTTGACAACATTGTGATAGCAACGGATGAGCGAATCGACAGCGGCGGATGCATAATCGAGTCTCCCTCGGGCATTGCCGATGCCAGAATCGACATACAGCTTCAGGAGCTTCGGGACATCGTGGACAGAACCTGGGATGATATGATTACCGGTGAGCCGCCGGCCTTCAGTGACCAAACCCAACCGGGTGAAGGTGAGTAAGGGAGAGTATGAATACGGAAACGGTTTTTTCACCTTTTATGAGTGCTGTGGAGCGGGCTGAGCCGATACGTGTGCATGGAAAGATACGTGAAGTGATCGGGTTGCTTATAGAGTCGACCGGTCCTACCGCATCCATAGGAGATGTTTGCACCATAGAGCGAAACGGCACGATAATCGGACGGGCGGAGGTGGTTGGTTTTCGAAAGGAACGAACCCTCTTGATGCCTCTTGGTCCGGTGGAGGGTATACATTCGGGGCTGGCGGTAGTCAGTACCAAGCGTCCTCTGACGGTCGCGGTCGGAAAGCATCTTCTGGGCCGTGTGCTGGACGGGCTGGGCAATCCCATTGACGGCAAGGGAGGGTTGAGACCTCAGGAGCTTCGACCGATATTCTCCCGAATTCCAAACCCTCTCATGCGTAAACGCATATCGGAGACTTTCGAAACCGGTGTAAGGGCAATCGACGGGTTTATTACGGTTGGCAAGGGACAACGTCTGGGTATATTCAGCGGCAGCGGAGTGGGAAAAAGCGTACTTCTGGGTATGCTGGCAAGGAATTGTCGTTCCGATGTCAATGTCATCGCCCTGATCGGCGAGCGCGGCAGGGAGGTCAGGGAGTTTTTGGAGCGTGATCTTGGAGAGGAAGGACTGGCTCGTTCGGTTATTGTAGTCGCCACATCCGATCAGCCCGCTCTTATTCGTCAGAAAGGGGCGCTTGTGGCCGCCACAATCGCCGAGTTCTTTCGTGATCAGGGAAAGGATGTGCTGTTTCTTTGCGATTCGGTAACACGACTGGCAACCGCGCAGCGTGAGATCGGACTGGCCGTAGGTGAGCCTCCGGCCACTCGCGGTTACACACCCTCTGTTTTTGCGATGCTTCCCGGGTTTTTGGAGCGTGCCGGAACCGGAGAAAACGGAACCATAACAGGCTTGTTTACCGTGCTTGTGGACGGTGACGATATGGATGAGCCCATTGCCGATGCCGCCAGAAGCATTCTTGACGGGCATGTGGTTCTCTCTCGTAAACTGGCTCATCGCAACCAATTCCCGGCTATAGACGTACTGCAAAGCATATCACGCTGCATGAACGACATAATTGCCGAGCCGCACCAGGCGGCGATGAGTCTTTTGCGCGACTATATGGCCGCGTATAAAGAAAATGAAGATCTGATTCAGATAGGTGCCTATGCGCAGGGGAGTAATGAGCGAGTGGACCGCTCGATTCGCCTTCATGCTCCTGTCATAAAGTTTTTGAAACAGGCGCGAACGGAGGCCGCACCCTTTGAGAATACCGTAAAAACTCTTCAGGAACTTGTATCGGCGGCGAAATAATCATGAAAAAATTCACATTTTCTTTGCAGGCGGTTCTTGACATGCGCAAGCACAGAGAAGATGATCTGAAAAGAACTCTTGCCGATAAGTTACGACAAATCGGGCAGGTGCAAAAACAGCTGGGAACCCTCGCCGAGGACCTCCGTGATTTCCAGAAAAACGAGCTGCAACAGAGGGCGCAGGCTCATGATGTGGTACATCTTCGCCATTCGGTAAATTATCGCAACAAGATCAAACTCGAAATGATTCGGGTCGGTCAACAGCTCGATCACATGAAAGCCGATGCCGACGGGACGCGGCGCACGCTGGTAGACGCGACTCAGCAGCGGCGGGCAATAGAAGTTCTTAAAGAAAAGAGATATAGTCAGTGGCGCAAGGATGCGGCTGCAAGGGAACAGGAAATTATCGATGATGTATCGCAGAGTGTCTTTTTACGCGGGAAATTGTCCTCAGCCGTTTTCCCGGACAGCTAAACTACTTTTTTTTCTGTACCTGCTGCTTTCATCGCCGCTTTTTGCCGGAGAATCAGTCATACATGACTTTACTTCACCCCATTCCTCCACTAATCTCATACTTCAAGACAGCATCCGTTTAGACTATATCGGTTGGCAAACCACGCGCGTTTACGGAAACCACTCCCCGGGAGCATCAAGCGGAACCTATGCGCCCGATGTGATCTCTTTGGGAGACGGGGCTTTTACCTTCTACTGGGCCGAATACGGCGGTGATGGAATAGATACTGTTTTTAGCCGAACCGTAAAAACAGAAGAAATGCAGACACCAATCGGCCTCAGATCCGTCGTATCCGACCACGGACGAACCGATTTAGGCTACCTTCACGCATCAGCCGGTAAATCGGGGCTACTGGTCACATATGTGGACAGGGGAGCTGTAGGAGCCCTTGTCGCAACAAACGCAAGCGACACTGTAGTCATTTTCCCAGACGACTCCAAGAGTCCGCACAGCTCGATTGCGCATTGCTCAAATGACACATTCGTGGTGGTTCATCGAGTACACACCCGCAGCATTTCGATACATAAGGTTTTGTCCAACCCCGGTATAATATCGCTTGTGAAAAGCAAAGACTCCGTTGCGGTATTCTGCGAGGACTCGCTTATTATGAACAACCCTTCGGTAGCTGTTGACAGTGGCGGAAATATTCTGTTGCTTGTCAGTCGGGGAAGCTTCAATCAGGATAAACGGCTGGACTACAGATTACTAGATCCCGATTTCAACAGGCTGGATGCGGGAGTTTTGGCTTCTGGAATATCGGTGAATCCTGGATACACATATTGTGAAGATGCACCTGTGGTAAGCCATGCCAAAAACAGGTTCGCATCTCTTTACTGGTCCGAAAACGGACTGTATCTGGATACCATGTACGTTGATAATTCCGGTAAACTCCACACAAATAGTATACAACTGGCTTCCGGGCAGGGGTATCGATCCACCGCAATAGCGACCTCCGGGAATTATCTGTTTTGTGCATGGAAAGGCAAGAGAACTACCTCCTCCGAGAGAATCGAAGGGGTAAGGTATGTAGTGGACAATGGAGTTGTGCAGTTCGGCACTGCCGAATACTTTACTTTCAGCGATAACAGCGTTGCTGTCGACAGTCTTGAAGTAAACGCTGCCATAGACACTTCGGGAAATATGGCGGTAGTATGGCGTGATGGTGAGACCGATATCGTCGCTTCTCTCTGGGCGCAAAGGGGCATAAGGCATCCGGCCGGATCATGGACCGGCCCGGTTAAGAGCATGGGGGAGCTTGATGGCGATTCTACCATGGTTACCGGCATGAGCATAACCCCCGGGGGAGGAAGCGGTACTGCGCAAGGTTGGTTGCGGGTGGGGCCGGTGAGTGAGCCGAGCGGTCAATGGAGTCAATGGCTGCCCTTGAGTGATCAGTCCAATTGGATGCAAAGCACCAAAGGAACCAATGAATATTATCAGGTGAAGCTGGACCTTTACAGAGATCAGGTGGATACAATCTTTTCACCGTCGGTAAAACAAACCCGCATCGAATGGAACGTAAAGCCTTCAATCACCGGTGTAGATTCACTGAAGGTTAACGGCAGGTTGGTTCAGGGATTTACCTTTGACCGTTCGCATACTATTTACGCACGCATGGATACGACGGATCTGTTTTTTTCGATACGTGACAAGGATACCGGTGATCAGATTGTTGGAGAGGTTAAGTGGTCTCCGAATCAGGCTTTTTCGTTGACAGGTAACGATAATTATCACGGCCATGTTCGCCTGTTGCCGCAAAACGTGTCCGACAGCACCTACACTGTTGTTGTCCAGGCCGCCGATAATGCCGGGTGGCAAGCCGAGCCTCGGGAGTTTATGTTGGCTGCGATAAACGACATTCCGCAAATCTCCATGAAAATGGTTATGCATAAGGCCGGCCGGCAGGACACTCTGGAGGTCTCAACCGACGTACCCCTTGTCTATCTGCAGGATACCGACTCGTTTACGGTCATTTATTCGGCTGCGGATTACAACGACCCTGATGCGGGGGCGAAAGTCATGGTCAATAATACGATAATACATTCTTTTGGAATAAGTACTCCCGGAGAGAAAACAATAAGGACAAATTCTCTGGGAAACGCCGGTGATACAGTCAGGGTTACAGTTGAGGATCCCGATACGCTTGTGAAAAGCTCCGTTTATGTACGAGTCAACAGGCCGCCGGTGTTAAACGGCATCCTGGTTGACACGATTTTGTACGAAGACAGTGAGCCTATGCCGGTTGCTCCTGGATTGCCGACACTTTGTTCGCTGTCGGTTGTTGATCCCAACGAGCCCTACTGGGATCAGCTCTCCTTTCAGTTTACCACTGAAACCTTTGATACAATCATCAACAAACGAGTCTTTTCGTTTGTCCCGACCCGTCAAGACTCAATCCTGCGCATAAAGGTGCGAGACCGATGGGACCGAGTCGACAGCATGGCTGTTAGACTGACTCACTCCTGGTACAGCAGGCAGGAGCAGGAAAACAGCGAGTACCTAAGAGCGCGCAATATGCTGGCCTCACAAATCTCTTTTATCGTCGGAAGCGGGGATGCCGATACGATTTATGTCCCTCTAGTGAATGGCGGGTCTGCACCCTTGAGGATAACAGATATCACTTTCAAGGGAGATGAAAGAAACTGGATAAATCTCGCCATACCCTCCGATACCGGATATATTATGCATGAAAGACTTCCGGGAGAAAAATTATTTGAACCTTTTACGATTGAGCCGCTTGATACTGTGGTTACCGCTGTTTATCTGAGCGTCAATAATCTTGAGGGCGACGGTATGGTTTACGATACAATACTGATTGGGACATCCGATCCCGTTTATCCGATAGACACTCTCCCTGTCCGCCTGGAATACAACGATTTACCTCGGCTGCAAGACGTTGCCTTTAACTTCGAACCTAATGTTCCATACTGGGAAGTTCTGGGAAAGAGGACTGCCGGCAGTCGCGATTACATTCTTCCGCCTCACGCGAGATTGAGGGTAAACTTTTCTGAGCCGATGGATTCGGCTTCGGCAAGAGAGTCGATCAGGGCCTACAGCGTCCTTGATTCTTTACACACAGGACAGACCGTCCCGATCGATTTAAATCACGTCTGGAGCGGCGGCGCTACGACACTGGAACTGATTCCTTCTTACAGGCAGGGGAGTGGCTGGGCCGGTGGGAAAAAACCTCCTGAGGGCGCGTTTATGCCGGCTGATTCGATAGCACTGATTATTTCATCGGGAATGGTTGATAAGGCGGCAACACCCAGCGGACCCAACTGCCTCGATATCGACAGGAATTATCTGAGGGATATAGATACCGATACGCTCATTACATTCAAGGTAGACAGCGCGAAGTTTGAACTTGTATCTGTAAGCCCTGCTCCCGGCAGTATAAACATCGACCCGACACAACCGATTACATTGACGTTTTCATCACAGGTGCTGCCGGGAACAGTGGACACTTCGCGAGAGAATAATCGTTCCCTGAGAATCATGAGCATGTATATGAGTCGGATAGATCCACAGCGTCAGATCGTGTTCGATACAGTTTATATTCAAGACAAGAGTGTGATTTTCAAACCTCGTAAACGGTTTTTCTATTCCGATTCGGTATACTGTTACTACCACGGAGTCAGCGCGCGGGACAGTCTGGGATACTCGGCGGATATAGACAGAGACGGAATACCCGCTCATTTCATCGATTCATCATCACGGGAAGACGATTTCGTGTGGAACTTTTATGTGGCCGGCAATCCCAACAAGGGAACGAGCCCGACCGCCGGTCAACGAAATGTTTCGGTATTTACCGATATTACACTGCATTTTCAACAGCCTGTACATGCCGGTATCGTCGACACGAGTAAGGCAGGCAATCGAACTTTGGAAGTCAGGTCAAAGTACAGTAACGGGCAGCGGCTTTCTTTTGAAAGCGTGCTGATCGATGGAGAGAAGGCGACATTTAAACTGGCGCAACGCCTCTCTTATCTGGACAGCGTCCATTGCATCTATAACGGGTTGATAACGGATGATTCGACCTACTTTTCTATCGATCCGGGCCGGGACCGATATGTAACCACCGGCGATTACCGTGAGTGGTCCTTTTTTGTGGAGCCTCTGAGAGTCGTTTCCGTTTATCCCGACAGCGCAAGTTTAAGAGCAACTATACGAAATCCCCTTTCAATCGAGTTTAGCGGACCGGTTTCTCCGCGTCTGTTTGACACCACCTTAAACGAAGAGAAAAACAAAAGTTTCCGGTTCTATTCGACCTACAGTGCCGGAAATCCCTTACCCGTGCGTGACATTCGTTTTTCTCCGGACAGTCAAGTCGTGACGGTCATACCCGAGTTGGCTTTTTACAGCAAAGACAGTGTTTTTTGCCGCTTTTCCGGTTTCTCCGATGTGTATAGATATTCGGACCTGAGTGAATTTCTACCGGGGGATTCCGGAGGGGTTTACGGCTCCTATTCCTGGCATTTTAAAACGGAGAATGCGGGTTTTTACACATACCCAAATCCATACAAACCCGGCGAGGACAGACGGCACAGGGCACTTGGGGGAATATGGTTCAAAAACCTTCACACGCTTAAAAAAGGCATTACATCGGTTAACATACGTGTGTTCACAATCAATACCCATCCTGTTTTTGACGCGCAAAAGGCCGGGTATGAAATAGAATTCGAGGAGGGGAGTTCTTCCCACAAGCCGGAGTGGTTCTGGAATGCGCGAAACAATAAAGGAAATCCTCTCGCATCGGGTATTTATCTTTATGCTGTATACGACCCCCGGGGAGATATCCTGCTTAGAGGTAAGCTCATGATCATCCGCTGAATACGGCGGCTTTGGACCGGCCGCTCCTCAAATAAACCCCTGTCTTTAAAATACGGAATAGCCCCCAAAAATGAAATGGATGCTGTTAGACTGGGGAGGCGGGATAAATGTTATTTTACTGTATCGTTTTTCTCAACTTTCGGTAAATCTCATGAGTATTGAATTCATTACAAACAGAAACATATACGAGAGAGTCATTCGGGAAATGATTCCCCACGCTTCCGAATTCGTGTGGATAGCTACGGCCGACCTGAAGGACTTGCATGTGAAGAAAGGCAGAGGGTTTGTACCGTTTCTTGAAACGCTGTCTGATCTGGTAAAGAGCGGAGTAGAGGTGAGACTGATTCATGCACGTGAACCGGGGAGTGCTTTCAGAGAAGATTTTGACCGCTACCCGAATCTGATTGAAGGGCTTGAGCGGATGCTGTGTCCCCGAGTTCATTTTAAAAGTGTAGTTGTCGACGGAGCATCCGCATACGCGGGCAGCGCCAATCTGACCGGAGCGGGAATGGGGGCAAAAAGTATTCACAAACGCAATTTTGAATTGGGATTTATCGTGCGTGATGAACAGATGGTAGAGCAGATCATGGAACAGTTTGACGAAGTCTGGCGCGGTGAGTACTGCGAATCGTGTAAAAGAAAGCAGTATTGTTTGGACGCTTATTTCGATGACTCAGTTTGATCGGATCCATTGCAGTATCAGACTGACTCTGTCGACCGGTTTATGATATAAGAGCGCGTGTTTGTAACCTTGCAAGGCTATTCTTTGCCTTTCACTCTCATTCTTCAGAAAATAATAAGCCGCTTTGATTGCTTTTTCGATGGAATCTTTATCGCGGGCGTCGTATATAAAACAATCTCGCTCATGAACAAAGGGAAAAGCGCTGGGAATAGCCGTTTTGTCCATAAAAACCATCCCGCCGGAAGAGAAAGCCTCCCATGTTCTGCTGTCGCCGTCGTGATTATCAGGATAGGCGGTGAAAACGATTTTTGCGCGTTTGAGAGTATACAGATAGTTTAGAAAAGGATTGTTGTTTTGCGGCTCAAATATCGACCTGCGCCCGACAGCCGCCGCTGCGGTTGGCATTCCAATGTGTGAATCTGGAAAGCGGGATTGGTGATTTTTAAGGGCGCTTAGTACCTGAAATCTCCTTTTGCCGATTATTGGGTTATGCGGAAAAAGGCATGCGACACTGATATCCTTCTCTTTGGGTATTTCGACCGCGAAGTATTCATCCAGTAAACTGTAGTCCATCGGAAGAACCGGCTTTTGAAGAGGCGCTCGATCGTCACGATCGTAGCCGATCGGCCAGGATCGTTTGACATAAGCACCGCAGTTGACAAGACGAGCGGTATCGATTTGGTGACTGTCCTTGAAATCGTAGTATATGACTTTTCCCCACAGGTGATGCCGATCAAGAAACCTGTCGATTTCATCAAAACCGAAATGCTCATCATTAGCCCTGAAAATATAGTCTGCATCAAGCAGTGATACTCCAAGGTGAGCATCGGCTGGAGAAACAACTTTTCCCAGCGAAATAAACGGCATCGAGAAACTGACCGATATTTCCGGATGTTTCAACAGCCCCTGAGATATCATTGAAGGATATCTCGAACCGCGATTGAAATTAAAAAGATGTACTACTCGCATAACTTCTCAATACCACTTAATCTAATGTTTCTGAATGTTTTATATCTTCTGCTTTCTCACTCAAGATACTCTGTCATATACAACTTGCTTGATTCCTGAACCTCTTTATACCGCAGATTATGAAATTCGCCACTAGAGAATCGCTCGGCTCAGTTCCATAAAAAAAGAACCGGCGCTGGTAGCGCCGGTTCAATATATGTTACTCATTGCTGGGCTGTGGAGAATGCCTCCGTTATTCCGGCTTTACATTTCAGACGGGCTCGGGAATATATACATTGCGCACATGGATCATATTTTTCAGCACGTCCACCATCATATCGTAATCTTCGAAACAACGGGTCTGAAGTGTGACCAGAAGCTCATCATGACCTATTACGACCTTTTTTACATTGCTGATATATTTCAAAATCGAAGCTAAAAATGTTTCTTTTCCGCTTTCAACGTCCAATATGACTGTTGATTGCATAAGGGTTTCTCCTTAAAAATGAGGTAAATGATAGTGTACTATTCGCACACAATTTTGGCAAATAAAAATAAGGAGAAATTGCTGCTAGATTCTAAGTGGATAGGTGCCGACCCGATTGTAATCGGACAGGCGCCGTTGATCAGCGCGTACCTTACCGTACTTTGTCAAACCATCCTGCGGATGAGATGAGGGACGAAAGGCACAGACCGGAATGTGGTGTTGACCTGCCCTCTGTACACTCATTTTGGGAATAGTAACAAAGAGGGTAGAGTGCTGCTTATGTTCTTTGCAGGGGGTGTCTTCGTCTTGCGAATATGCCGTTTTATCGCTTGAGCAGCTCACAGCACGTAGACTGTCGACGTGCGCCGCACAAAAATTTTGTACTAAATTGTGTGCGGCGGATATTCGACCGAAAGACAAGACGAAAAACAAAATATATACATGATACTTCATAGAAAAAATATTCGTTAATAATCCAGAAATATTGCGGGAAGGGTTGAAAAAGGGGTTTATCCGTTTAGTTCGAAAATCCTTTTGCGTAACAAAGAGATATGTGAGGGTGGGACGCTGAATTCGCTAAGTCCCGCTTCAAGGAGTTGTTGGGTATAGGCTGAATCCGCCGCCATTTCACCGCAAACCATACACGATTTCCCGGCTTCCCGGGCCTGTTTTACTATATCTGCAACTACTTTTACAATCAGCCTGGTGCCTGCTTCATAGTAGTCGGTTACACTCATCTTTTCACGATCGGCGGCAATCGAGTATTGAATCAAATCATTCGTGCCTATGCTGAGAAAATCGGATTGCTTCAGTATGTCTTTTAGATCAAGCACTGCCGCGGGTGTTTCTATCATGGCTCCGACTGGAATGTGTTCAGCAAGTGCTGTTCGGGCCTCAAGCAGGTCCTTTCTTTCCTCTTCAATCGCTTCGCGAATAAATGTCACATCATCGGCAAGTGAGGTCATCGGTATGAGTATGCGCAGATTATACCTGGCGCTTAATCGCAAAAAGGCACGTATCTGCGAACGCAGCAGCCCGGGGAAGCGTCTTAGGATACGTATTCCTCTCAAGCCCAGCTGAGGGTTGCGCTCCTCTCCAACGTTCAGGTAGGGTAGAGTCTTATCACCGCCTATATCCAGCAGACGAATCGTAATCTCCTGGTCCCCAAGAGGTTGCATAATATGTTCGAGTTGCTGAATCAGACTGTCTTCGGTAGGAAGCACCTTTTGCATCATGAAAAGGGTCTCTATCCGAAATAGCCCCACTCCGTCGCAGTTTGACCTGGATGCAAGTTCTGCTTCACTGTGAACGGAGATGTTGGCCGCAACACGTATTTTCCGGCCGCGGTACACTAATTCTTTTCTTTTTCCCTTTTGAGATCTTTGCTGCCGTGCGGCTTCTTTATCCCGCTGGATTTGAGCGGCACGCTTTTTTTCTTCATCCTGGGGGTAAAGGATTACTTTCCCATTTGTGCCGTCTACGATTATTTCGCGGTCTGAGGGCAAATCCGCGAATGTATGCAGAGGTACTTCCGAAACATAAGGCAGTGCCAGTGCTCGGGCCAACATCGCCGAGTGACTGCTTTTGCTTCCTTCTTCGGTTACAAAGGCCCGTACATTGCGCGTGTTGAGTGTGATCGTGTCGGATGGAAGCAGGCGTTTAGTCAAAACAATCGCTCCCGGTGGAACTTCGGAGAGATTGGATCGTCCGGTACCGGTCAGCTCAATCATCAACCGTCGCTCGATATCGGCAATGTCCGACGACTTCTGCCGAATTATTTCATTTTCGTTATGCAGGAATTGCTGAGACATTTTGCGGAATGTATCCCTGACCACATGCTCTGCATTGATCATCTTATCCTTTAACTGACGTTCGATTTCATATCTAAGATAAGGATCATCCAGAATTGTTATCTGTGCATTGAATATTGCAGTCTGTTCGGGAGAAAGAGTCGATGAGAGGTTTTCACGCATTTCGTTTATATCATTTTTGACCCGATCTATTGCCGTCTCCACCCTCTGCATTTCGGTTTTGAGTTCATCCGAGGAAAGGTCGCGAAGTTCAAAATCTCTTGTCATGATATCCTGGTATAAAAAGATCTTTCCTACCGCAAGACCTCCGACAATCGGACGGGCGGAGATCTCTCTTCGTATCTCCCGGGATTCATCATTTTCGTCTGGTTTTTGCATGCCCCGGGACTGAGTCGGGGAATTTTGCAATTCCTCTTCGGCTTTCCTGATCAGAGCACTGCTGTCTTGGGTAACCGGGATTTGGGCGGTAGCCGTACCCGATCTGATTATCAAATTTCCCGCTACCGTATGCCCGATCTCCTGCAGCAGAGATTCGCGTAAACGAGCAGCAATTTTGCCGACCATATCCTGGTTAACACCGGGAAGAATAACCATGAAACGGTCGCGGCCGTAGTGAAACACCGTATCGGTTGAGTGAACGCTTCTCGAGAGTCTGTCCTTTGTAGCCCTCATTATCTGGTTTTCGGTTCCGTAGCCGTAACTGGAATGAATGTCTCCAAGATGCGAAACATCCAGGAGCACGATTGAAACCGGGGTGTTTTCTTCTTTGCCTTTTTTAAGCTCCTTATCCAAAGTGGGGATAAGATTTTCACGAGTCTGAATTTTTGGATTTCCCAGCGATTCTATGGCCTTTACCATATGTCTGCCGAACATCGTCTGAGCCGATGCGGCCTCCAGGTCAGCTTCACCCGTGCTTTCAACCCAATCCAATGCGGCAACATTTAGCGACACCGGTCGTTTCAATTGTACCGACAACTGGTTTCGATGGGAAATTATGGCTTGGAAAATCTTCTTGGATTGGGCATGATTCTGCGGGATCGTACGTGTGAGAAGGTAAATGGCTTGTGAATATATCGCATCTCCCGATTGATGGATAATTTGCTGAATACGCCTGTTCTCCTCATCGCTTCCTTCCCGAATCCCCGCAAGTACATCGAGAAGTCCCCGGGCGAGAGTAGCTGGTTGAGAATAATCGCTATGATAATTTCCTGATTTTGACATACTGCTCAGTTGGTAAATGAATCTTTCTGTTGTAAGTAAATATAGAACATGTTTGCAGGTTTTGTTAATATCTTACCTTTCCGGCTGCAAGGCATGAGCAAGGCCGCCGGTACAAGATGTCCTTTATAATTGAATAAAATATTTTGGGAAATGAACAAATCGTCCATCTGAAGCTTGGCCGGCATGTGTGTTGCTTAGACTCAATGGCTTAAATCGAAAGAACCGCATCTTCTGTCGGGGAGAGGATTATGGAGAAAGTTTTTCAATCTTTGAATCATTTTTCTCATCGTGAGTTATTCCGTTTCGGATTACAGCTGCTGGATGAATACGATCTGTTCGGCTCCAGTTACAAAAAAAAGCTTGCTCAGAGGGTAAGATCCGAAATATACCAGTATGGTTCGCTGATTGAGAAAATTAATGAAAAAAGTATAGGTTTGCTTCTCGACGATTTTGAAGGCAGGCGGTATGAAATATGGGAGCAGATAATTTCTTTTCTGGACAAACAACTGCAGGTTCAGATAAGTCCCTTCGATAAAGATTGGGATCTGACCACACCCGAAAAGCAGATCCTGAAACATATACCTTCTTATAAGGCAGCTCACTTCATTCTTTATGATCTTTGTGCCGATTACACCCATTACAGCCGTAAAGTCTACGGATACATATACAGCAGGGATGAAATGGATAAGCTTCTTGGCGCCATGCAAACCGTGAGGGCTTTGCATGCCGTGGAATTGCTGGGCCTTGAGGAAAAGATCAGGGAGTATCAGCGGGTGCAGTTCACATTCGAGCGCTGTATCGATCGATATGAGGATTTAAAAGAAATTTTCCAAAAGCTAAGCCTCATACGCGTAAGGGTATGCTTGGGCCTTGTGCTTATCCTGCATAAGATTCCGCGCTTTGTTCGCAAGTTCCCCCCTCCCGCCGAGGTAACGGTAAAAGAGGTTTCGCCTTTACTGGTAAGCAGGCCGGAGTTGGTGTGTGATGCGCAGCGGTTGTCTTTCAATGATTTTTCTCACCAGAATCTCCTGATCCTCTCTCAGAGGATGCTCGAGGCGCGCGAGCAGCAGATTGAAGATGGATTGGCCGATTTTCCTCTTGCGGCGGAACTGGAGAGGCAGGTCGTTTTATACAAGATGTTTTTAGATACTGTATCGGCAGATGAGCTGGGGCCAAGTTTCGATCAGATGGAAGGGAGACGGTACAGATCGTTTGAGTTGCTGATAAGTACTGTTGAGCGCTTCATGCACGGAGATGCCGATTGGAGTGACAGGCAGTGGATCAAGCATGGCGCTTCACCCGAATATGAGGCTGCGGAATATCTGCTATACGATACATGCCTCGACTATAACCACGATTTTAGCCCCGAAGCCTGCGGGCATCTATGCCAATCCGATCTCATGGATGATCTGATCGAATCCTGGTCGGATTTCGAAGCGCAGCTGGCTCTTAAGAGGCTGGAATGTTTGCATCTTTACATTCAATATCGGGAATGCTCGCAGAGGTGTCAAAGTATTGCCTGGCGAATAGAGCGCAAGACAAACTCAGGCATAATCCGGAGATTAGGCAAAAAGAGGTATGAAATTTCGCTGCTGTTGTCGAAAGCGGCTCGTCATCTGGGAGCAAATTCTCTTAATTCGGCGACATAAAGATATATACTGTAAAAAGGAAACGGGAGAGAGCAATTGAAGGCGTTTACCGAAAAAATGAGTATAAAAGAGAAGAGAGCCGACAAAGTCGACTCTCCTCCTCAGGCTTGCGCCTGATACCCCATCATCATTCACATACCACTTCTAATGGCAACACATTACTCAGTAAACTA